>NZ_JBHYJH010000021.1:0-68708 GCF_042740445.1 Streptomyces sp. NPDC059003
GTCTGGGGCGGAGCCCCAGGAAAGGGCGGGTGGGTGGGGGAACGTCCATACAGGGCACCGCACATGGCGCCCACGCCCGAATCCGGTTTCACCGACGGCGCGGGGTCCGCAGCCACCACGTTCGGCGGCCGCTCCACCGCGACGCCGGGAGTTCCACCGCACGCTGGTCGGGCGGGGGTTCGGGCGCACACTCGGTGCCCTGTCGGCGGCTCGCGCCGCGACCCGCGGCGCCGGCGGCAGTGTTCACGCTGACGTGACCGTCCCCCTCCGGTCCCGGAGCGCCGCGGCGGACCGTGCGAGGTCCGCTCGCACCACGATGACCCGCCGCCCGTCACCGCATCGTCACCGCACCACGTGCTCCACGAGGAGCCGCACCGCCGCCGCGATCGACTCCGCGTCGATCCCCGCGGCCCGCAGCTGCTCGGCGGGCGAGGCCGAGCCGGGCATCGCGGTCACGGCGAGCCGCACCAGGCGCGGCACGGGGCCGCCGTCGCTGAAGGCGTCGAGGACGGCGTCGCCGAGACCGCCCTCGACGCGGTGGTCCTCGACGGTGAGCAGACAGCCCGTTCGGTCGGCGCAGTCGCGCAGCGTCTGCCGGTCGACGGGCTTGACGGAGTACAGGTCGACGACGCGCACCGGGATCCCGGCCCGGGCGAGGGACTCGGCGGCGGCCAGGGCCTCGTGGACGGTCACCCCGGCGCCGACGAGCGTGAGCCGGTCGGCGTCGGACCGCCGCAGCACCTTGGCGCCGCCGACGGGGAACTCCTCGTCGGGGCCGTAGAGGACGGGCGTGCCACCGCGCGTCGTCCGCAGATAGCGCACGCCGTCGAGGTCGGCCATGGCGGCGACGAGCCGCGCCGTCTGGTTGGCGTCGCACGGGTACAGGACGGTCGATCCGTACACGGAACGGAACAGGGCCAGGTCCTCCAGGCCCATCTGGGACGGGCCGTCCTGGCCGATGGCGACGCCCGCGTGCGAGCCGACGAGGTTGACGCCCGCGCCGCCGATCGCCGCCATGCGCACGAAGTCGTGGGCGCGGGTGAGGAACGCGGCGAACGTCGACGCGTACGGCACCCAGCCGCGGCGCGCGAGGCCCACGGCCGCCGCGACGAGCTGCTGTTCGGCGACGTAGGCCTCGAAGTACCGCTCCGGGTGTTCCTTCGCGAAGTACTCGGCGCGCGTGGAGTCGCTCACCTCGCCGTCAAGGGCGACGATGTCGCCGCGCGAGGTGCCGAGCGCCGTGAGCGCCCGGCCGTAGGCGTCGCGCGTCGCGACCTCGGTGCCCTGGTCGTAGCGCGGCAGGTCGAGGTGGCCGCTGCGGGTCGCCCGCAGCACGCGGGCGGCCGGGGGCACCTGGACCTGCACGCGCGCCCGGCCGACCCCGCCGAGCTCCGCGACGGCCACTTCGGGGTCCGCGAGCGGCTTGCCGTGCAGGCCCTCGCGGTCCTCCGCGGCCGCGACGCCCTTGCCCTTGACGGTGCGGGCGAGCACCACGGTGGGCTGGCCGAGCGTGGAGCGCGCCTCGTGCAGGGCGCGGTCGACGGCGTCGGTGTCGTGCCCGTCGACCTCGACGACGTGCCAGCCGAACGCGGCGAAACGGCGCCGGTAGGCGTCCAGGTGCCACTCGTGCCGGGTCGGGCCGCGCTGGCCGAGCCGGTTCACGTCGACGAGCGCGGTGAGGTTGTCGAGGCGCTCGTACGCGGCGTGCTCGGCGGCCTCCCAGACCGCGCCCTCGGCGAGTTCGCTGTCGCCGCACAGCACCCAGACGCGGTACGGGATCCGGTCGAGCCGCTTGCCGGACAGCGCCATGCCGACGCCGACGGCCAGGCCCTGCCCGAGCGAACCGGTGGCAGCCTCCACCCAGGGCAGGCGGCGCGGCGTGGGATGCCCTTCGAGGCGGCTGCCCTGCGTGCGGAAGGTCAGGAGCTCCTCGTCGTCGACAGCGCCCGCGGCCTTGTACGCGGCGTACAGCAGCGGCGAGGCGTGCCCTTTGGAGAGGATGAACCGGTCGTTGCCCGGGTGGTCGGGCCGGGCGAAGTCGTACTGGAGGTGGCGGGCCAGAAGGACGGCCATCAGGTCGGCCGCGGAGAGGGACGAGGTCGGGTGCCCGGATCCGGCGGCGGCCGCCGCGCGCACGGAGTCGACCCGCAACTGCGCGGCGAGCGCGGGCAGCTGACTCCGGCCTCCGTTGCCGCCGCCGCTACCGCTGCCGCTGCTGCTGTCGCTGTGTGGGGTGGTGTCCGGCATGGTCAGATCACTCCTCCGGCTTCGCCTGGTGGGGGTGGTCGGGGCGGTACGGACGGGCGGCGGTCGCCGGGCGGTCCGCGGCCCCACTGGCGTCGTCGCTGGCGTCGTCGCTGGTGCCGTGGTGGGCAGCCGTGTCGTGACCGGCGCCCTCGGACGGCGCATGACCGGCGCCCTCGGACAGCGCATGACCGGCGTCCCCGGACGGCGCCCGCGGTGCGCCCGGTACGCGTGCCAGCTCCGGCGACGACGTGTCGAGCGGCACCGACCACGAGCGGACGAGGCCCAGTTGGACGCCCTGGCGGGGCAGGACCGCGTCGAGCAGCCAGTCGGCGGCGACCCGGACGCGGTTGCCGGGCATCGCGGCCAGGTGGTAGCCGCGGGTGACGGCACCGGCGAGCGGCCCGGACAGCGGTACGCCGAGGGGGTTGGCGGCGGCCTTGGCGCCGCCCAGGTCGACGGTGAAGCCGAGGTCGTGGTGGCGGTAGGAGCGGCGCTTGCCGACGCCGAGCGACGCGGCGACGTTCTGCCCGGCCACCTTGCCCTGGCGCCAGGCGTGCTGGGCGGTCATCGCGGTGTACCGGCCGGGCTCGGCGAGGTCGGGCACGGCGGCCGCGTCCCCGCACGCGAACACCTCCGGATGGCCCGGCACGTTGAGGAACGGGTCGACGACGAGGCGGCCGCGCTCCAGCGGCCTGCCGATCCCGTCGACCAGCGGGTCGGGCCGCACGCCCACGCACCACACCAGGGTGCGCGTGGGCACCGTGTCGCCGTCGTCGAGCAGCGCGCCGTCGGGCGTGGCCTCCTTCACGGACGTCCCGGTGCGCACCTCGACCCCGCGGGAGCGCAGCACGCGGTCCGCGGTCGCGGAGAGGCGCCGGTCGAGCTCCGGCAGGACGCGGGGGGCGATGTCGAGGAGCAGCCAGCGGGGTTCGATGCCGGACCTCAGCGGCTGGTGGCGGACCAGGGACTTGGTGAACAGCTGGCCGTGCGCGGCGACCTCGACGCCGGTGTACCCGGCGCCGACGACGACGAACGTGCAGCGCGCCCGGCAGGTCCACGCGTCGGGCGCGGCGGCGGCGAGCTCGATCTGCCGCGTCACGTGGTCGCGCAGGTAGAGCGCCTCGGGGATGCCGCGGAAGCCGTGCGCGTGCTCGGCGACGCCGGGCACCGGCAGGAGCTTGTTGACGCTGCCGACGCACAGCACGAGGCGGTCGTAGCGCAGTTCGCCGCGCTCGCCCTCGGGCCCGGCGTAGCGCACGGCGCGCCGCTCCAGGTCGATGCCGTCGGCCTCGCCGAGCACGAGGCGTACGTGCCGCAGCGCGCCCGCGAGCGAGACGGTGACGCGGCGGGGTTCGAGGACGCCCGCGGCGACCTGCGGGAGCAGCGGCAGGTAGAGGAAGTAGTCGGTCGGGTTGAGCAGGGTGACGTCGGCCCGGTGCCGGACGCGGCGCGACAGGGTGCGGGCGGTCTGGAAGCCGGCGAAGCCGGCACCGACGATCACGACGTGGGGTCGGTTGGGGGTTCGGCTCACAGTGTGCCTCCGGGTGCCGGTGGGTGCCTCTGAGTGCCTGCGGTCCGCCGTGGTCCGGCGCGGACCTCCCGCGTGCCCGTGACCGGCCGGGTGAAACGCGCGGCCCGTTTGGTGCCCGGTGTGCGGGTTACCCGGCGTGTACCGCCCTCAGCGCCGCCGGGGCCCGGCAGCGGGTCCCGGCGGCGCACCCCCTGCGCCGAGCGACGCCCCGGAGCGAAAGGCGTGCCCATGCCCGAGTACGGATACTTCCTCGCGACCGAGGAGTTCACCCCCGCCGACCTCCTCGACCAGGCCCGCATGGCCGAACAGGCCGGGTTCGACGCCCTGTGGATCTCCGACCACTACCACCCGTGGAACGGGGCGCAGGGCCAGTCCCCGTTCGTCTGGTCCGTGCTCGGCGCGCTCGCCGAAGCGGTGTCGCTGCCGCTGGGGACGGCGGTCACCTGCCCGACCGTGCGGACGCACCCGGCGGTCGTCGCGCAGGCCGCCGCGACCACCGCGGTGATGACCGGCGGCCGCTTCCGGCTCGGCGTCGGCAGCGGCGAGGCACTCAACGAGCACATCCTGGGCGGGCCCTGGCCGCCCGCGCACGTGCGCCTGGAGATGCTGGAGGAGGCGGTCCAGGTGATGCGGCACCTCCTCACGGGCGAGGAGACCAGCCACCGGGGCACGCACTACACCGTGGAGAACGCCCGCCTCTACACCGTGCCGGACGCCCCGGTGCCCGTCGACATCTCCGGCTTCGGGCCGCAGTCGACGGCGCTCGCGGCCCGCGTCGGCGACGGCTACATCACGATGACGCCCGACGCGTCCCTCGTGACGCGCTACCGCAAGGGCGGCGGGGGCGGGAAGCTGGTCAGCGGCGGCCTGAAGGTGGCGTACGGGCAGGACCGCGACGCGGCGGCGCGCCGGGCCAACGCGCTGTGGGGCAGCCAGCTGCTGCCCGGCGAGACGGCCCAGATCCTGCCGTCGCCGCACCACTTCGAGCAGCTGGCGCCGCTCGTCGGCGACGCGACGGCCGCGGACGCGTTCCCCTGCGGCGACGACCCGGACGAGCACGCGGCGGCCCTGCGGGCGTTCGCCGACGCCGGGTTCGACCGCGTGTACGTCGGCCAGATCGGCCCCGACCAGCGGGGCTTCTTCGACTTCTACCGCACGAAGGTGCTGCCGCGGCTGCGGGGCGAGGCGTGACGCGGCGGCGCGGCGGGGGCCGCGGGCGAGCCATGAGGGAGGCCTGGCCATGAAGGACGCGGTGTGTCTGGAGACGCCCGCCGTGTCGGCGTACACGGTCCCCGCCGACGCGCCCGAGGCGGACGGCACGGCCGCCTGGGACACCACGACCGTCGTCGTCGTGGAGATCACGGCGGCCGACGCCACCGGCACGGGCTGGACCTACGCGCCCGCCGCCGCGGTCGACGTGGTGCGCGAACAGCTCACGCCGGTGCTCACGGGCCGGGACGCCCTGGACATCCCCGCGGCGCACGACGCGATGGTCAAGGCCGTGCGCAACGCGGGCCGCCCCGGCCTCGCCTCGTGCGCGATCTCGGCGGTCGACATCGCCCTGTGGGACCTGAAGGCGCGGCTCCTGGAGGTACCGCTGGTACGTCTCCTCGGCGCCGCCCGCGACGAGGTCCCGGTCTACGGGAGCGGCGGCTTCACCACGTACCACGACACGCACCTCGCGGCCCAGCTGAACGGCTGGGTGCACGGCCAGCGCATCCCTCGCGTGAAGATCAAGATCGGGGAGAGCTGGGGCCGCGCGGTCTCCCGCGACGTGGCGCGGGTCCGCACGGCGCGCCAGGTCATCGGCAAGAAGGCCGAGCTGTACGTCGACGCGAACGGCGGCTACACGCGCAAGCAGGCGGTCCGCGTGGGCCGGGTGCTCGCCGAGCACGGCGTGGGCTGGTTCGAGGAGCCGGTGTCGTCGGACGACCTGCGGGGCCTCGCCCTGGTGCGGGACGCGCTCGTGTGCGACGTCGCCGCGGGCGAGTACGGCTACGACCTGCCGTACTTCGCCCGCATGGTGCCTGCCGTCGACTGCCTCCAGGTCGACGCGACGCGCTGCGGCGGCCTCACCGAGTGGCTGCGCGCCGCCGCGCTCGCCCAGGCCCACGGCCTGGAGGTGTCGGCACACGGCGCCCCGCACGCGCACGCGGCAGCCGCGGCGTGCGTGCCGAACCTGCGGCACATCGAGTGGTTCCACGACCACGTACGCATCGAGTCGATGTTCTTCGACGGCGCCCTCGACCCGACCGGCGGCACGGTGCGCCCCGACAGCGGGACGGGGCACGGGCTCGCGCTGCGGACGCATGAGGCGGAGGAGTACAGGGTGGCGTGAGGGCGGGGAATATCGCGTGGCGTGCGAAAGACCCTCTTTGCCAGGCTCGCGGTCATGCACTCGACTCCGGAAGTACCCGATGTAGAAGTACCCGATGTACCCGACGTACCCGAAGTACTGCTCATCGGCGGCCGTTCGGGCGTCGGCAAGTCCTCGGTGGGCTGGGAGGTCGCGGCGCGGCTGCGGGCCGCCGACCTCGGGCACGCCCTGATCGAGGGTGATCTCCTCGACACGGTCCACCCCACGCCGCCGGACGACCCGGACCGCTCCCGCCTCACGACCCGCAACCTGGCCGCGCTGTGGGCGAACTACGCGGACCTGGGCTGCCGCCGCCTGATCTACCCGAACACAGCGAGCGTCCTGGGCAGCGAGGAGTGGATCTTCACGGAGGCCCTCGGCTCCGCGGCCCACGGCGCCCCGCGCCTGATCCGCGTTCTGCTCACGGCGACGGACGCCACGGTCGAACAGCGCCTGAAGGGCCGGGAACTGGGCTCGGAGCTCGCTCAACAGCTACGCCGCAGCGCGTACATGGCACGGCACCTGGACGCCCGGGTCCCCGAGGACACGCACCGCGTCCCCACGGACGACCGCACGGTGGGCGAGGTGGCCGCGGCGGTGCTACGGGCGACGGGCTGGGGCCGGTAGGCCCTCGCTCACCGTGCCCGCGCCGACTTCCCGTCGGGCGGGACGGACGGGAAGTCGGCGGTACCGGGGGGCGGGGTCGCGGGCTGCGGGGGCAGCGCGGGGTCACGCCGCGCACCGGTCCGGCGCGAGCCGGTCCTGGCCGCGTTGCGCAGGACCACGGCGGTGACCGTGAGCAGCACGGTGACGATCAGTGCGGCCGCCCAGGCGGACAGGCCGAGGGCGATGACGAGGCCGAGGGTGAGCGCCGCGGCGGCGCCCGCGTACAGGCCGACGGCGGCGGTCGCCGCGTACAGCGAGGCCTTGCGGCGCCGGCTCCGCGCCGCCTCGGCGAGGCTCTCCCGGAGTTCGGCGTGCAGCGCCTCCCGGAGGGACACGCGCACCGCGTCGTGGACGACCTGCGACAGGGCGGTACCCAGGGCCGAGTCGGGGACCGGGGCACCCTTGCCCTGCTCAGGCACGGCCCGCTGCGCGGTCTGCTGCGCGGTCCGGTGCGACAGGTGTTCCGAAGGATGGTCCGAAGCAGTCATGGCGGCCGGGTACCCCCGGTGCACGGCGCGTAACAGCCGCCGCCCCGGGTACCCGGCCGGCTCCGCACCCGATGGGCCCGCGGGGCCCGAGAGGAAGGACAGGGATGACCGAGCGCAACGACGTCGTGGAGCTGCTGAAGGAGCAGCACCGGGCGATTCGCGATCTGCTCGACCAGGTGACGGCCACCAAGGGCGAGGAGCGCAAGGAGAGCTTCCAGAGCCTCGTCCGGCTCCTCGCGGTGCACGAGACCGCCGAGGAAGAGGTCGTCCACCCCTTCGCCCGCAAGAACATCGACGGCGGCGAACTGCTCGTCGCCGACCGCGTCAAGGAGGAGGAGCAGGCCAAGAAGGCCCTGACGCGCCTTCAGGAGCTGGATCCGGACTCCCCCGAGTTCCTCGACCAGTTCGCGGCGCTGCGGCAGGACGTGCTCGCGCACGCCGACGCCGAGGAGCGCCACGAGTTCGCCCACTTCCACCGGATCGCCGACCGGAGCAAGCTGGAGGTCATGGCCACGGCGGTGCGCGCCGCGGAGGCGGTGGCGCCGACGCGTCCGCACCCCGGCACGGACAGCGCGCTCAAGAACGTCGCCGTGGGGCCCCTCGCCTCGATCGTGGACCGCACGCGCGACGCGATCCGCAAGGCCACCGGCGGGGCGTGAGGCCGCCCGAGGTCGGCCGAAAGGATCTCGTTCCCGGGCGGGGCCAACTAGGCTCGTTCGTATGGAAATCCTGGGAACCGTGCTGCGTGTCTGCGTCAAGGACCTGGAGGCGTCCGTCGTCTTCTACGAGCGGCTGACGGGCAGCACAGCGATGCGCTTCGAGCGGGGCGGCGTCTCCGTCGCCTCGGTCGGGTGCTTCCTCCTGATGAGCGGCCCCGAGCACGAACTGGACGTGCTCCGCAAGGTCACCGCGACCATCGCCGTCAAGGACGTCGACGCGGCCCACACGACGCTGACGGCGGCCGGCGCCCACATCATCGCGGGCCCGGTCCCCACTCCGGCGGGCCGCAACCTGATCGCGATGCACCCGGACGGCACGGTCTTCGAGTACGTCGACCGGAACGCGTCGCACTAGGGCCTGTCCGATGGGTCGGCGCGGCGTCGCGGCGTCTGGCACGCACGCTCGCCGCGTTGCCGAAAGGCCCTAGTAGCTCCGCTACGAGGACCTTCCGGCGCCTTGCGATCGCACGCTCCCCCAAGTTCTCGGCTTCGCTCGAACAGGGAGGTACCCCCCTGACGCCGCTCCTTGCACCACGCCGACCCATCGGACAGGCCCTAGCCGAGGCTCCCCGCCCGACCCGGGGGCTACGGCCGCATCCGGAAGTCGTAGGCCCGCGGCAGCGGCTCCGTGCCGCCCGTCACCAGCGCCCACACCTCCTCCAGGACCTCGTCCGCCTCCCGCAGGTCCGCCACCTCGAAGCCCTCGTCGAAGACGGCGCGCGCGCCGGCCGTGTCGCCCTCCGCGAGGAGCAGCCGGGCCTCAAGGAGGCGGAAGCGGCCCGTGCCGCGCGTGGGGGCGTGCACCCGGTCCCAGACCGCCCGCGCCTCGGCGGGGCGCCCCACGGCGAGCAGCGCGCCGAGCGCCTCGCGGCCGAGCGCCGCCGTCACCGACGTCCACACCGCGCCGTCGTCGCGCCGCTCCGCGCACAGGTCGTCGAAGGCCTCCGCGTAGCGGTCCGCGGCGCGCTCGACGTGCCCGGCCTCCTGGTCGGCGACCGCGAGGCAGCGCAGGAACGGCCACCGGGACGGGGCGAGTTCGAGGCCGCGCTCCCAGCTGCGCACCGCCTGTGCGCGGTCGCCCGCGTGCCACTGGGCGACGCCGAGGTGGTACTCGGCGTGCGGCCGTGCGGGCGCGGTCTCCAGCATGTCCCGCCAGTGCGGGGCGACGAGCGTCGGCCCGGGCGGCCCCACGCGGCGCGGCTCCGGCACGGCCCCGGACCGCAGCAGTTCGCGCCACGGCTCCTGCTCGGGCCCGAGCGTGGCCTCGTCGAAGGGCGTGCCCGGCAGCTTGTACTGGGCGCGCAGGACTTCGAGGGCGCCCCAGCCGGAGCCGGTGGCGAGCGTCTCGCCGGGCTCGGCGTCGGCGTACGGCCGCCACCTGTCGTACAGGGCGCGGACCTCGGCGGCGGGCAGCGCCGCGGCGAGCGCCGCCTCCGTGCCCGCCCGCGCCGCCGCCCAGTCGGCCCCGTGCACCACGCCGGCGGGCGCGGACAGCGGGCCGTAGGACTCCAGCCACGCCACCTCGCTCTCCGCGTCGAGGCGCACGTGCTCCAGCTGGGTGCGGGCGAGGCCGGCCTGGATCTCCGCGTATCCGCCGGTTCCCGGCTCGGTCAGCCACTCCTGCCAGCGCCGCCCGCCGGTGCCGGATCCCCAGGTGAAGAGCTTGCGGCCGCGCAGCAGGTCCGTGGACGTCTGCGCGAGCCCGTGCCCGTCGGCGTCGAGCGCGGCGATCCAGCGCCGGGTGCCGTCCGGCACGTCGTAGAAGTAGTCCGCGGCGTGCGCGCTGTTGCGCGGGTACGTGCGGTCCGCGCCGCCGGAGTCGGGGACCGGGACGCGGGTGAGCCTGCGCGCGTAGTCGCGGTGCCAGGCCTCGTCGGCGGGAGCGAGCACCCTGCGGTCCTCCGGCACCGCGGTGTTGGACCACCAGTAGAGGGGGACGGG
This sequence comes from Streptomyces sp. NPDC059003, assembly GCF_042740445.1. Taxonomy (NCBI): domain Bacteria; kingdom Bacillati; phylum Actinomycetota; class Actinomycetes; order Kitasatosporales; family Streptomycetaceae; genus Streptomyces; species Streptomyces sp. NPDC059003. The sequence continues at coordinate 9,949 of NZ_JBHYJH010000021.1, forward strand.
CCGCTCGTGCGGATTGCGGACGCGCACGCCGACGTGCAGGAAGTCGGAGCCGTCCGGCAGCCACAGGTCGACCTGGAAGGGCACGTCCCGCAGCCGCTCCCACTCCCACAGGCGGACCATCGGGCCGCCGTCGGGCGCGGTCACCACGGCCGCGTGCAGAGGCGCGCAGGACAGCGCGGTGTGGCCGGTGGCGCCGATGTTCCACTCGATGCCGCCGGAGTACCAGGCGCCGTTCAGGGCGAAGGCCGCAGGCTGGAACACGGGGTTGCGGTAGAGCAGTTCGCGCCCGCCCGGCTTGTGGAACAGCGAGTGGACGCGGCCGCCGAGGCCGGGGAGCACGGTGGCGCGCAGCCGCTCGTTCTCGATGACGATGGTGTCGAACGACGCCGGTGCCCGCTCGCGGCCGTACCCGTCGCGCAGGCGCACGGGAAGGAGCGAGCGCAGTGGCTCGTAGGCGAGCTGCCGCGCCATGTCGCGCGGCATCCCCTGCCTGGCCCGGTCGTCGACCGTGTGCGCCCGGGCGGGCGGGTGCAGCGGCGGCAGCGGGTTGTCGGGGCCCAACGCGGCCGCGGGCAGCGTCAGTACGTCACGTCGCACGGTGGTCGCCAAGGGTGCCCTCCCTGTTCCCGCCGGTGCTCGACGTGTCGCGAGCGTCCGGTCGGCGTGTCCCGATGACCATGGAACACCCTCGGCGCCGCCCCGGCCAGGTCCTGGCGCGTCAGGACCGGCCGAAGGCGGCCGCCACGACGTCGGCGAGCACGTCGCCCGCCGTGCCCTCCGGGTCGAGGTCGGGGTCGTAGATCGTGACGTTCAGGCCGACGCAGCGCGGTGAGCGCACCAACGGGCGCAGCAGCGCGAGGAGTTCGTCGGGGTGCAGGCCGTCGGGGTCGGGGCTGTCGACGGCGGGCATCACGTCCGGGTCGAGCACGTCGGCGTCGAGGTGCACCCAGAAGCCGTCGAGGGCCGCGTGCTCCAGGCTCGCGAGGGAGGAGCGGGCCACGTCGTCGGCGCCCCACTGCCGCAGCTCGCCCACGGTGACGGTGGGGATCTTCAGACCGGCGAGCTCCTCGCGGTCCTCGTCGCCGTCCCGCATCCCGAAGAGCCGCACGTCCTCGTCCCGCAGATAGGGCCGCAGGCCTTCGATGTCGGTGAGGTCGTCCTGGCCGCGGCCGGTCCCGAGCGCCAGCTCCTCGCCGCCCGCGGCGCCGATGCGGTCGGAGTTGCCGGGGTGGCGGAAGTCCGCGGACGCGTCGATCGCGGCGAGCCCGTACCGGCCTATGCGGCGCAGGGCGAGCGAGGCGCCGAGCTGGATGGAGCAGTCGCCGCCGAGGACGACGGGCAGGTCACCGGCGCGCACATGGTGCTCGATGCGGTCGGCGAGCTTCGGCGTGTAGGCGGCGATGGCGGCCGCGTTGAAGACGCCGTCGCCCTCCTGCCAGTCGCCGCGGTCGTAGCGCGGGGGCACGACGACGCCGCCCTCGACGGCGTTCAGACGGCGCAGGATGCCCCGCTCCCGCAGCGCTCCCGCGAGTTTGTAGCAGCCGGGTACGGTGCCCGGCGCGGGCGGGCGCAGGCCCAGGTTGGAGGGGGCGTCGATGACCACGATAGTGCGCATGCGGCCATCCTCCGCGACGTACGCGGGCCCCTTCAAGGGTCAGCCGGAAGGCGCCACGGTCGTCCCCCGGGCCGCGGGGCGCGCCGGGGTCCCCATCTCGGCGGTGCGGGCCCATCGTTGGTGGTCGCGCCACGCGCCGTCGACGAACAGGAAGTCCGGCGAGAACCCCTCAAGCCGGAAGCCCGCGTGCCGGGCGAGCGCGATCGACGCGGCGTTGCCCGGCTGGACGTTGATCTCCAGGCGGTGCAGGCGCAGTGCGCCGAACGCGTGCGCCACGACGAGCCCGAGCGCCTCCCCCATGAGCCCGCGCCCGGCGGCGTGCGCGAACGCCCCGTAGCCGAGCGCCCCGCAGCGGAAGCCGCCCTCGACGATGTTGTTGATGTTGATGAACCCGGCGATGCCGCCCGAGTCGCGCTCGCACACGAGGAATCCGGCCCTGGCCCGGTCCTCGATGAGCGCCCCCGCGTACGCGGCGTAGGCCTCGGCCGTCGTCGGCGGGAAGAGCCAGGGCCGGTGCAGCTCCCGGCTCTGACGGGCCCGCGCCGTGAACTCGGCGCCGTCGGCGAGCGTGAAGGGACGTATGCCCACGCGGGGGCCCACGGACAGACAGGCGGGTCTGGTGTCGGACATCCGTCCACGCTACCCGGCCCCGGTCCGTGCGCTCAGCCGCGCCGCCGGGCGAAGTACCAGCCGCACAGCGCGCCGATCAGGCCGGTCCCGAGCAGGGCCATCCACAGCGGCATGGACACTTCGGGGATCAGGAGCCGGATCTTGGTGTTCCTGGTGTTCTCGAAGATGAAGATCAGCGCGAGCAGGGCGATGACGGCGACGGTCACCCTGCCGGGCGTCATCAGCTCGCCCAGGCCGCCCTTCGAGGGGCTCTTGGAGCCGCCTTGGGAGGTATTGGGGCTCATGGCTCCAGGATGGGCGGCCCCGCGCACGAGCGCGCGGTGGGGGCGGTGCCGGGGTGGGCCATACGGGTGACCAGGGGGTGGCCCGTCGGCTCTAGGGAGCCACCGGGAGCCGGAGCGTTCCCGTGTCCCCGGGCGCGTGCGTCACCGTCACCGGCTTCACGCCCCGGTTCCCGCCGTACGCCCCGTCGCTCGCCGCGATCACGAACCGGATGCGGTGCCCCTTCCCGTACCGGTGCACGATCCCGGGCAGCGTCACCCTGAAGGGCCGGGTCACGTCCGGCACCCGCACCGGCGCCACCAGGCGGTGCACCAGGACCTTGGTCCCGTCGGGCGCGACGTCGTACAGCTTCGCGAAGAGCACCAGCTTGTCGGCGGCGTCGGCGGAGCGCTGCGTCCGCTCGGTCAGGGGCGACGCGACCTCGAGCGTCGCCTCGGGCGCGCCCACGACGTCGACGGCGCGGTCGAGCGGTGCGGTGGTCCAGGCGAGGTGGGTGCCCTTGAGGTCGTAGGGGGCCGGGTCGGGCTGTCCGGTCTGTGCGGCGACCGCGCTCTCCGAATGGCTGGTGGGCACCGTCCAGTTGCGGTAGGTGCGGCGTCCGCGCGTGACGTCGGCGCGGTCGTCGACGAGCTTGCCGCCGCCGGACAGATACAGCGTCCGGCTGAGCGGCGGCACGTCCCGCGCGGTGGCGTACGTGCGGTCCGGGTCGCCGATCCAGTCGCGGTAGTAGGCGAAGCCGGGTCCGGTGCCGGCCCTCTTGTCGTGCCGCAGATAGCGGTCGAACCAGGCGAGGACGCGGCGGCCCACGTAGCTCGACTCCCAGTTCCCCTTGAGGAGGTCGAGCTCGCCGGCCGCCGGGGCGTTCGTGCCGCCGCTGTGGCCCCAGGACTGCCAGATCATCTTCGCGGTGGTGCCGTGCCGCTTGAGCGCCCGGTACGTCGCCTCGGCCTCGTTGAGGTTGAAGAGCGTGTCGGCCTGGCCCTGGACGAGCAGCGTGGGCGCCTTGACCTTCGGCAGGTACGACACGGGGGACACGCTGCGCGTGAAGGCGAGGAGCCGGCGCGTCTTCTCCGCCGGGTAGCCGCCGGAGTTCAGGGTGCGGATGGTCTCGCAGGCCCGGGTGACGAAGTGCAGGCAGTCGAGGGAGTTGACGCGGGACGGGTCGAGGTTCGGGACGAGCACCGGCTGGCCCTCGCCGGTGAGGTAGAAGCCGTTCATCCACTGCCACTTGGCGGCGCCCGGCACCTCGCGGCCCCGGGCCGTGCGGTCGACGGCGTTGTTCGGGGCGAGCGAGTACGCCAGGTCGTTCCAGGTGATCAGCGGGACGAGCGCGTCGACGCGGTGGTCCCGGGACGCGGTGGCCAGCTGGATCGCGCCGCCGTAGGAGCCGCCGATCATGCCCACGCGCGGATCGGCCCCGCCGCTCCTGGCCACGCCGCCCTTCGTTACGCCGTTCCTGGTCACGTCGTCCTTGGTCACGTCGTCCTTGGTGACGAAGTCGACCACGGTCCCGTCGTCGGCGGCCCGTTCACCGGCGAGGAAGTCGATCAGGGCCGAGGCCGCCCTGCCGTCGATCCCCGGGTCGTCGAGCGAGATCAGACACCCGGACCTGCCGAACCCGAGCCCGGAGTAGACGAGCCCCACGTAGCCGCGCTCGGCGAACCCCTTGCCGATGGCGGCGGTCGACGCCTCCGTCTTGCTGCCGCCGAAGCCGTTGGTCGTGAGCACGGCGGGCGCGGGGTGCGCGCGGTCGACGCCCGCGGGCCGGTACAGGTCGGCGTCGACGGCACAGGTGCGGCCGCCCGCCTCGACCGTGAACGTCAGCGGGGTGACGGTGAACCGCTCCGTGCCCGCCCCGCCTTCGCCCCGCGCGGTGCCCCCGGCCGCGGGCGCCGCGACCAGCAGGGACGCGGCGAGCGCGGTGGCACAGGCGAGGGCGAGCGAGGCCCGGGACCTCGGTGCGACGCGGCGGGGCGGCGGCGCGGTACGACGGGACACGGGGACCTCCACGCTGAGGGCGGCCAAAACCATCCGGTATGCACCGGATCGCGCTCATGCTGGGACGCGTGGCGGGCAGGGTCAACGCCCGTGCCGCTAGTTTTATGACGGCACTTCAGTTCGGGCCGTCACCGCGGGGCGACAGCGGCGCGGCGTACGGCGGGTGCCGCCCCGTACGGCTACCGCAGCAGCCACTCCGTGGTCAGCGCCGTCACCTCCGCGCGGCTGCGGCCGCCGTGGTCGGCCGCGATGAAGTGTTCGCCGATCCGCAGCGAGAAGGTGATGAGGCAGCGGGCCTCGACGTCGTCCTCGTCGGCGCAGAACGCGCCGAACAGCGAACGCAGATACTCCATGCGCCGGTTGTCGACCCGCCGCAGGCGTCGCGCAACCGCCTCGTCGCGCCGCGCCCAGTCCCGGATCGCCAGCTCGGCCACGACGCCCGACACCGGTCCCTCGCTGGACTCGGCGATGTCGAACAGTCTCCGCAGCCTGTCCCTGGCGTCACCCCCGCCGCCCTCGACCTGCTCGATCACCGCCTCGGCGGCCTCGTGCTCCCAGGTGTCGAGCATCTCGGTGAGCAGGGCGTCGCGGTTGCGGAAGTACCCGTAGAAGCCGCCCTTGCTGACGCCGAGCGCCTGCGCGAGCGGCTCGATCCGGACGGCCTCCGGTCCCCCGGCGGCCAGTGCCCGCAGCCCCTCCTCGATCCACTTGCCCCGCGGCGTGCGGATCGCGCCCATGGCGTGTCTCCCCTCACGTCTCTCACCCGGTCTATACGCCACCGTACAGATCCTGCTAGCTTGATCTATACGGCATCGTATAGATCCCGGAGATCGTAACGAGAGGGGCCACCGCATGCGACTTCCCCGAACCGCGTACACCTCCCTTCCCTGGCGGAGCCACGAGATCGCGGGCGACTTCCGCGCCGAGGACGTCTGGGACCTGCCGACGCCTGGCGGCCCCGACGACCTCACCCACCTGGTGCGGCAGTTCGCGGGCGACGCCCCCGAGGAGGGCGCGCCCATCTCCGGCACCGTCCCCCGCCTGCTCTTCAAGGCGCGCTGGAAGCTCGGGGCGCTGCTCGGCTGGGACCGGCCGGAGGCGAGCGTCGGCGCTCGCGTGCCGACGCTGCGGGACCGGCTGCCCGCGGACCTGCGCGACGGGACCCGCGGGCCCGACCTGCGCGCGGTCCCGTTCACCTCCGTCTACCGGACGCACGACGAGTGGCTGGCCGAGAGCGCCAACAGGACCGTGCACATGGCCATGCACATCGGCTGGGTCCCGGACGGCACCGGCGGCCACCGCGGCCGGATGACCGTCCTGGTGAAGCCGAACGGCCGCCTCGGCTCCCTCTACCTCCTCGCCATCAAGCCGTTCCGCTACCTGGGCGTGTATCCGGCGTTCCTGCGGCAGATCGGACGGGAGTGGCGGGAGGGCGCGGCCGCGCGGGCTGCGGCGGGGTGAGGCGGGTGGGGTGAGGCGGGGGCGCCGCGTGGGCTGCGGCGAGGGGGCGCCCCATGGGGCGGCGACGGGGCGAGACACGCGGACCGCGGCGGGGGCGCCGCGTGGGGCCGCCACAGGGCGAGACGCATGGGCCACAGCAGGGGAGCTGCGCGGCGGCGATGGAGCGGCCCGCATAAACCGCGACAGGGTGAGGCACGCGACCCACGACAGGCGTGAGCCGCACGGGCCACGACGGGACCAGGCTCGTGAGCTACGACGGGGTGGGCGAGCCACCTGGGCCGCGACGGGGCGAGCCGCAGGCGGCGGCGTGGGCAGCCGCAGGCGGCGGCGCGGGATGGGGCTGCGGCGGGCTACGCCAGCGCCGGTACGTCGAGCGTCAGCGTGCCCGCGTCCGCGTCCAGTTCGCCGGTGATCCCGAACGGCACCGTCAGCGCCCCGTCGCAGTGCCCGAAGCCGAACTCCTCCACGATCGGCACCCCGAGCCCGCCGAGCCGGTCGAGGAACAGCGGCCGCAGGCCTTCGTAGGCGTCGCAGTCCTCCCAGGACCCGAGCGCCACCGCGGCCACGCCGTCCAGCCAGCCCGCCCGTGCCAGTTGCGTCAGATACCGGTCGATGCGGTACGCCTCCTCACCCGTGTCCTCCAGGAGCAGCAGGCCGCCTCGCGCGCAGGTGCGGGCGTGCGGGGCGCCGAGGTCCGCCGCGAGCAGCGACAGACAGCCGCCCAGCGTGACCCCCCGGGCGCGCCCGCCCGTCAGCGTCCGGCCGTCGGAGGCGATGACCCGCACCGTCTCCGGCGCGAACAGCGTGGCGCGCAGATGCTCCTGCGCCCGTGCGTTCTTCAGGAAGTCGGCCGCCGCCACCATCGGCCCGTGCAGCGTCGCGAGCCCGAGGCGCCGCGCGAACGCCTCGTGCAGCGTCGTGATGTCGCTGTACCCCAGGAACACCTTGGGCCCCGCCGCGCGCATCGCGTCCCAGTCGAGGAGGTCGGCCATCCGCGCGGCCCCGTACCCGCCGCGCGCGCAGAGGACCGCCGCCACCGACGGATCGCACCAGGCCCGCTCCAGGTCCCTGGCCCGGTCCGCGTCCGCACCCGCGAGGTAGCCGAACTGCGGGTGGACGTCCAGGACATGGGGCGCGACGACGGGGTCCAGGTCCCAGCCGCGCAGGATGTCGAGGCCCGCTTCGAGGCGGTCCGCGGGGACGGGCCCGCTCGGCGCGACGACGGCGACCTTGGCACCGGGCGCGAGCCGCGCGGGCCGCACCAAGGGCTCGACCGCCCCGCTCACTTGGTGAGCTCCAGCGTCGGGACGCCGCCCGCCGGGGCGAACCCGAACACCTGCGCGTACAGGGAGAGTTCCGCTTCGAGGGCCCGGATCATGGTGTCGGCGCGGCGGAAGCCGTGGCCCTCGCCCTCGAAGGCGATGTAGGCGTGCGGCACCCCGCGCCGCTGAGCCCCCTCCACGCCCTCCATCCGCTCCAGGAACCGCTCGCACTGCGCGGGCGGACAGATCACGTCGTCGAGGCCCTGGAGCAGCAGGAACGGCGCCGTGATCCGGTCGGCGTGCCGCGTGGGCGACCGCTCCTCGTACCGGCCCGGCACCTCGGCGGCAGGACCGATCAGCGTCTCCAGGTAGCGCGACTCGAAGTCGTGGGTCTCGCCCTCGTTCCACGACGTGAGGTCGAGGACGGGATAGATGATCGTGCCGCACGCGTACACGTCGGTCGTCGTCAGGGAGGCCGCGGTCGTCCAGCCGCCCGCGCTGCCGCCGCGGATCGCGAGCCGCGCCCGGTCGGCGGTGCCCTCGTCGGCGAGCGCGAGCGCCACGGTCACGCAGTCCTCGACGTCGACGACGCCCCACTGCTCGCGCAGCCGGTTGCGGTAGGCACGGCCGTACCCCGTCGAGCCGCCGTAGTTGACCTCGGCCACGCCGATGCCGCGGGAGGTGAAGTAGGCGATCGCCAGGTCGAGGACGAGCGGGGCGCGGGAGGTGGGTCCGCCGTGCGCCCACACGACGTACGGCGGCAGCTCGTCGGCGGGCGCGATGCGGTCGGGGTGGTGCGGCGGATAGACGTGGGCGTGGATCTCGTGCCCGTCCGGGGCGAGGAAGGCGCGGATCTGCGGTTCGGGGTAGTACGTGGGGTCCACCGGGTCGTCGTGGGCGGCGCCGATCACGCGGGCGCGGCCGGTGCGGGTGTCCAGCTCCACGACTTCGTACGCGCTGCGGGGGCTCGCGGCGATGCCGGCCACGCGCGTGCCGCTGACGGCGACGGACGCCGCCCACTCCGTCCACGGCCCTGCGGCGTCGACGACCTCGCCGGTCTCCGGGTCGAGGATGCCGAGCGCGGTGGCGCCGCTGCCGTGCACCACGGCGATCAGGCCGCTGTCCAGCGGCGCGAACCAGCTGAGGCCGACCTGCCACAGCGGCCCGCCGAACTCCTCCTCGCGCGGACAGAGCGCGACGACGGCGCCCGCGCCGCCCGCCCCGCCCGGGTCGGCCCGGTACAGGTTCCACCAGTCGGTGCGGTCGCTCGCGAACAGCAGGCGCCCGTCCGGCGCCCACTCGACCTGGGCGATCGACTCCTCGGGCCCGCCCGCGAACCGGTGCGCGGCACCGAACGTGCCGTCCGCGCGGACGTCGGCGAGCATCAGCTCCGTGCCGTCCCAGGGCATCCGCGGATGGTCCCAGGCGAGCCACGCGGCACGGGTGCCGTCCGGCGAGAGCCGCGGCCCGGTGACGAACCGGTGGCGCCCGTCGGAGAGCTCCCGCACCCGCCCGCGGTCGCCGGCGGCCGAGCCGTCGAGGGGCACGGCCACCACGACCCGCCGCACGTCCGTGGGCTCAGCGCCGGTGAACTCCTCCAGGACGCACCACACTTCACCCCGGTCCAGGTGCAGCCGCGGGTCGGCCCAGCGCAGGCCGCCGCCGACGCCCGACACCGGGGTGAGCGGTCTCGGCTCGGCCTCGGGGGCGTCCGGCTCGTACGCGTACAGGCGCTGGTCGGCGAAGTTCACGAACACGAGCAGCGGCCCGCCCTCCGCGTGCGGGCGCGCGGCCCCGGCCCAGGGCCGGCCGCCGTACTCGATGACCCGGCTGCGCACGTTCCACGGGGCGGGCAGCACCGAGTCCTCGCGGCCGTCCGCGCGGCGCCGCACCAGGGCGCGGCGGCCGCCTTCCAGGGGGCGTGGCTCCGTCCACCACGCCTCGTCCCCCACGAAGCCGACGAACGCGGGGTGGCCGTCGTTCGCCGCGGCGAGCGCGGCGTCGATCGGGGACAGCCACGAGCCGTACGGCTTGGTCTGCGCCATGTCGTCCATCTCCCCCATAGTCCGTCAGGCCGTCCGCAGAAAGCGGTCGAGCACCCGTGTCCCGAAGTGCAGCGCCTCGACCGGCACCCGCTCGTCAACGCCGTGGAAGAGCGCCTGGTAGTCGTAGCCCTCGGGCGCCCGCAGCGGCGAGAAGCCGTACCCGCGGATGCCGAGCCGCGAGAACTGCTTGGCGTCCGTGCCGCCCGACATGCAGTACGGGACGACACGGCCCTCCGGGGCGAACTCCCGGACGGCCGCGCGCATCTTCGCGAACGTGGACGTGTCCACCGGAGCCTGCAACGCCACCTCCCGGTGGTGGAACTCCCAGTCGACGTCCGGTCCGGTGAGCCGGTCAAGGGTGGTGCGGAACTCTTCCTCGCCGCCCGGCAGATATCTGCCGTCGACGTAGGCCGTGGCCTCGCCCGGGATCACATTGACCTTGTATCCGGAGCGCAGCATCGTCGGGTTCGCGCTGTTGCGGACGGTGGACTCGACCAGGGCGGCGGTGGGGCCGAGCTTCTCCAGGAACGCGTCGACGTCGAAGTCGGGCGCGTCCGGGTCCGCCTCGAGGCCGTAGATCCCGGCCAGCTCCACCAGGGCCGCCCGCACCGTCGGCGTGAGCCGCACCGGCCAGCGGTACTCCCCGATGCGGTGGATGGCGGCGGCGAGCCTGCTCACCGCGTTCTCCCGGTTCACCTTGGAGCCGTGGCCCGCCGTGCCGCGCGCGGTGAGCCTGAGCCAGCCGGTGCCCCGCTCCCCCGCCGCGATCGGATACAGCTGGTTGCCCCGGCCGTCGTGGAACGTGAACGCGCCGGACTCGCTGATGCCTTCCGTGCAGCCCTCGAAGAGCTCCGGGTGCTCGTCGGCGAGGAAGCCGGAGCCGTCGAGGGCGCTGGCCTCCTCGTCGGCGGTGAACGCGAGCACGACGTCCCGGCGCGGGCGCACCCCCGCGCGCGCCCAGCCGCGGACGACCGCGAGGATCATCGCGTCCATGTTCTTCATGTCGATGGCGCCGCGCCCCCACACGACGCCGTCGCGGATCTCGCCGGAGAAGGGGTGCACGCTCCAGTCGGCGGCCTCGGCCGGTACGACGTCCAAGTGGCCGTGGACCAGGAGCGCTTCGGCCGCCGGGTCGGTGCCCTCGATGCGGGCGACCACGTTCGTACGGCCCGGGGTGCGCTCCAGGAGCGTGGGTTCGAGGCCGGTCTCGGCGAGCAGCGCGGCCGCGTACTCGGCGGCGGGACGCTCGCGGCACTCGCCGTCGCCGCGGTTGGTGGTGTCGATGCGAATGAGCTCGGAGGTGAACCGGACGACCTCGTCCAGTGCTTGCGGGTCGACCTGCTCAGCCATACTGCTCCTCAACCGCGGCGGAGGCGATCGTGGTGACCGCCTTGAACGTGCGAATGCCTTCGTACATCGTGTCGCTCGTGTACGCGACCTTCCGCTCCGCCACGCGCCGCACACCGGGAACCACCGTCGCCGCCATCGACAGGTGCTCGGCGTCGAACTCGACCTCCACGGTGAAGGGGCCGCCCGTCACCGGTTCGTGGCGCACGGCGAGCGGCGCCGCCTCCTTCGCGGCGGCCCGGATGTCGGCGGCGGTGCGGGCCGGGGTGCGGCACACCGCCGCGTACCGCGACACGTGGTCCTTGACGGCGACCTTCGGGGCCGCGGGGGCGTAGCCGAGCGCGTCCTCGCAGGCCAGGTCGTCGCCGGTGACGAGGACGACGGGGACGCCGAACTCCGCGACGACGTGCGCGTTCAGCAGGCCCTCGCTGGCGCGGACGCCGTTGACCCAGACCCCGGTGATCTGGTTCGCCAGATAGGTGTGCGCGAGGACGCCCTCCATGCCGGCGCCCGCGTGGTAGCCGATGAACGCGATGCCGTCCACGTCGCCGTGCTGGACGCCCTCGACCATCGACAGGGCCTTGTGCCGCCCCGTCAGCATCTCGACCCGGTCGTCGAGCCGCTCCAGGAGCAGGTTCCGCATGGTCCAGTGCGCCTCGTTGACGATCACCTCGTCGGCTCCGCCGTCGAAGAAGCCGAGCACGGCGGCGTTCACGTCGGAGGTGAACATCGACCGGCACCGCTCCCACTGCGGCGTGCCAGGCAGCACATCGGCGGGCCAGGTCACGCCCGTGGCGCCCTCCATGTCGGCGCTGATGAGGATCTTCATGCTGTGCCACGTTACGCGTCGGCGGGGGAACTTCCCACGAGGCGGCGACAAGTGGTGGAGACCACTACGCGGACACCGCTGGCCTTGCGCCGCCGACCGCGTACTTACCGTCGGGACGAACTGTGCGGTACCGGGCCGCTCCGGCCCGGCCTAGCTTGGCGCTGACGATCCACCGCACTTCCACGGAGAACCACATGAACGACCCCGGACAGTTCGAGCAGCTCTCGGTCCACCTCGACGACCTGGACCCCATGGGGATGCTGCACAACTCCCGCTACGCGGCCCTCGCCGAGCGGGCGATCAACGCCTACTGGGCCCGGCTCGGCTGGTCCCCGGACGCCGCGGTGTCGACGTTCCCCGACTTCTTCATGGCCATCCGCGAGGTCAAGGTCGTCTTCCACCAGCCGATCACGGGGATGTGCGCGCCGGTCGTCCACTTCTGGATCGAGCGCGTGGGCACGACCAGCTGCGTGCACGGGTTCCGCGTCCTGTCCGCGGACCGGTCGGTGGTGCACGCCGAGGGCCACCGGGTGATCGTCAACCTCGATCCCGGGACCCTGCGTCCGGCTCCCTTCAGCGACGAGTTGCGCGCCGCCGCCGGGCTTGAGCCGCAGGCCGCTGAGAACGCGGCGTGAGGGCCTCTGCTCTTCAGGGCGTCCGCACGTCGGCCCGCAGCGCGGGCCCGAGACCCGCGCGCCCCGCGATGCCCAACTTGCGGTACGTACGCGTCAGATGCTGCTCGACCGTGCGCGGCGCCAGATACAGCCGGGCACAGATCGCCGCGTTCGTCAGCCCGCTCGCCGCCAGGTCGGCCACCGCCCGCTCACCGCGGGTCAACGCGGTGAGCGGCCTCGTGCCCGGCCGTCGGCCGTGGGCGCGCAGTGCCGCGCGGACCGCGGGGGCGGCCGAACCCCACCCGTTCTGCTCGGCGATCCGCAGTGCCTCGGTCAGCGCGTCCGGTTCGTCGAGCGCCGGCAGCGCCCACATCAGTGCCGCCCGGGCAGGGGTGCCCCGGGTGACGTCGACCGCCTCGCGCACCAGCGCCGTGTCCGCGTAAACGATTCCGGCCGTGCTCAGCGCGAGGCCCAGGGTGTGCGGGGTGCCCCACCGGCGAGCGAGCCGCAGCTCCTCGTCGGCGAGGCGCCGCGCCTGCTCCGGGTCGCCGAGACCGTGCGCGGCCAGCGCACCGATGGGCCGCCACGGTGCGATCAGGGGGTTGGCCACGGTCGCGGGCAGCAGCCGTCCGCACATGAGCGCGTCCGCGAGCGCCTCCTCCCACCGGTGCTGAGCCAGGCGCAGGGCGGCCCGGGTGGCGGCCGCGACGAACTGGTCCGCCGCGCGGAGTTCGCCGAGGGCCAGGGACCCCAGCGCCGCTTCCGCCTCGTCGAGCCGGCCCGCCGCGAGCAGTGCGCCCGCGACGTACCCGTCCGAGTAGGGCAGCGGCCTTCCGCTCCCGAGGGCGGTCCCGGACGCCTCGAAGTCCCGGGCGGCGGCCAGCGCGGCGTCGGTGTGACCGGTCAGCAGCGCGCACGCGTACCGCACCCACGCCGTGCCCCGCAGCACCTTCGGCCAGCCGCGGCGGGCCGCGAGCTCCTCCGCCCTCGCCGTCCAGGCCAGGGCCTCCTCGAAACGTTCGGCCACCAGCAGCCCCTGGACCGCCCCTAGAGGGACGGACATGTCGGCCGCCTCGGGTTCACCGGAGCCCCAGAACAGCTCAAGGGCGTGCGTCGCCCGGGCGGCGGCGGCCTCGGCGTCCGACATGGTCTCCGCGGCGAGCTGGGCACGGGCCGCGGCGACGATCGCCGGGCCGCGCGGGTGGCTGTCGGCCACGGCCTCCACCGGGTCGAGGAGCGCGCGTACGGGGCTGTCGGACAGCCAGCCCGTGCCCAGCGAGCGGGCGATCAGCGGGAGGGCGGCGGCCGGATCGTGCGCGGCCACCTTGTCGACGACGGTGCCCACGACCTTCGTCCCGGCGCTGGGCCCCTCGGTGTTCAGCGTGGCGAGGAGCAGGTCGGAGGCCACCTGGGCGTACAGGTCCCCGCCGGTCAGGGGCAGCAGTTCGGTCAGCAGCGCCCGCGCGGCCGGGGCGTCGTCGGAGATCAGGGCGGCGCCGAGCCCGGCACGCAGCCGCAACCGCAGGTCGTCGGGCAGGCGGGGAGCGCTCAGGGCGTGCCGCAGCAGGGTGGCGGCCGATGCGAACGCGCCCGTCCGGTGGCCGCTCTCCGCCGCGTCGGCCAGGACGTCGACCTGCCAGCCCTCGCGGGGCGGCCCGGCCTCGAGCAGGTGCGCGACGATCCGCTCGGGGCTGAGGGAGTGCCGGTGGCAGAGCTCCGCCGCCCTCGCGTGCCAGGCACGGGCACGCAGCGGATTGAGCGTGGCGGCGACCGCCGCAGCGACGAGGGGGTGCACGAACGCGATCCCGCCCTGTTCGTACGTGACCACGCGGCCGCGGAGCAGCGCGTCCAGGGCCGACGAGGCTCGCTCAAGACCGAGTCCCGCCACGTCGACGGCCAGTTCGAGACGGCCGTGGTCGCCGGTCACCGTCAGTGCCTGCGCCAGCTCCAGGGCGCCGTCCACGGTCCGCAGGCGGGACGCGGTGCGGCCGATGAGGGCACGCGACGTCACCGTCGCCACGTGCGGGATGCCGTCCTCGGTCGGGCGTACGCCCTGTTCCCGGAGGGCGGCCAGCGCCTCGGTGACCAGGAACGGGTTGCCGCCGCTCGCCGCGTGGCAGGCCCGCGCGAACCCGTCGTCCACCGCGCCGCCGAAGACCTGCCGGGCCAGTTCCGCGACGTCCGCCGCTTGCAGGGGTGCCACCCATATCTGGCGCGCGCGTGCGGTCAGTTCGGCGACGAGCGGCTCGCTGAGGGTGTCGTGGTACGGGTCGTGGTGCGGGTCGTCCAGGCGGCGCCCGGCCAGCACGGTGACCGGCAGTGTGCCGATCCGGGTCGCCACGTAGTTGAGGAAGCGCAGCGAGGCGGCGTCGGCCCACTGGAGGTCGTCGACGACCAGCAGGACGGGCCCGGCAGCGGCGATCTCCCCGATCCTGGCGAAGAGGGCCTGGATCGCCTCGATCGGAGCCCCGGCCCTCGTCGTCAGCGCGGCTCCGTCGACCTCCGCAAGCAGCTGCCGCGCGACGCCGTACGCGAACTCACGCTCCAGCGCACTGGCGTTGGCCGTCAGGACGCGGACCCCGGCGGCACGCCCCAGCTCACCGGCGTGCCGCAGCAACGTCGTCCTGCCGATACCGGCCTCGCCCGACAGGACGATCACCCTGCCACCGCCCTCGGCCAACTCCCCGATGGCATGGGCCAGTACCTGACGCTCCGAGGCCCGCCCCCAGGGCGTTTCCCGCATGCCCGCCCTCACCCCTCGGCGGCCCCGGCCACCGCGGGTGCGACGAGCCAGTCGTCGAGCGGGACCCGGCAGGACTTGAGGATTCCGGCGATCATCGTGTACGTGCCGACCAGGGCGAGCAGTTCCAGCATCTGCGCCGTGGAGTAGCGCGCGGCCAGCCGCCGCCAGGTGGCCGCGGTCAGCGCGTGGCCCTCGTACAGCTCGTCGACGGCCCGCAGCAGCGACCGGTCGGCCTCGCCCCAGCCGGAGCCGGAGCCGGAGCCATCGGGGCCGAGCGGGACACGGGCGATCTCAGGCCCGGTGAGCCCGGCGGCGGCGCCGATGCGGGCGTGGTGCTCCCACTCGTAGGTCGAGCCGGTGAGGTGCGCGGTGCGAAGGATCGCCAGTTCCCGTTCGCGGTCCGGGATCAGCCCCTGGGCGAGGCCGGCGAGCAGGGGGGCCAGGGCGACCAGCAGGTCGGGGTGGTTGCCGATGGTCGCAAGGACGTTCAGCACCGGGCGGCCGTCCAGCGGTCCCGTGCCGTCGTCGGCGAGCAGCCGCGCCGGGGTTCCGTCCAGGCGTGCGGCCAGGGCGGCGATCTCGGCCGGGGGGCGGGGTTCGACACGGGGTGCGGTGCGGGGCTCGATGCGAGGGGCGGTGCGGGATGCGATACGAGGGGTGGTCGGCGTGGATCGCGGCGCGGCGTACTCGTCCAGACGGCCCATCAGCTCCAGCTCCGCAGGCGTGCCGTCGCCGTTCAGTTCGCGGTGGACGGCGCCGATGTTGAGCACCAGGCGCTCCGGGTCGTCCCAGTCGGCGAGGCCGTCCAGGTCCATCTCCTGTGCGGCCTGCAGTACGGGCATGCCCGCCCGGTGCGTGCGGACGGCGTGGTCGCGGACCCGCTCCAGGTAGTCGCGGAAGGCGCGCACCTCGGGCTTGCCGACGACCGGCCCGTGCCCGGGCACGATCGTCTCGACGTCGAGACCGAGGATCAGGTCGCAGGCGACGATCCAGTTCCCCACCGGACCGCTGTGGATCACCGGGTGGCCGCCGATGAACAGCATGTCCCCGGCGAACAGCACGGCGGCGTCCGGCACATGGACCAGCACGTCCCCGGCGGTGTGGGCGGGGCCGACCTCGATCAGGCGGACCGTGCGCCCGCCCACCGCCACCTCCAGTTCGCCGCGGAAGGTCCGGCTCGGCAGCGTGGGGGTGATGCCGGTGAAGTCGAAGGTCTCGCGCATCCGCTCGGCGACGCGCGGCAGCGGAACCGCGCCCGGTGCCGCGAACAGCTCGTGCAGTTCGTCGCGGGCCATGTCGGAGGCGGCGGCCTCCGAGGCGATGATCGTGGCGTCCGCGAGCAGTTGGTTCCCCCACCAGTGGTCGCCGTCGCCGTGGCTGTTGACCACGGTGCCGATGGTGACGTGGGGCAGGTCCCGGGCCGTCGCGTCGAGCATGTCGCGGGTCAGCGGGACGGTGAACAGCGTGTCGACCAGCAACCCCTGGTCGCCGGAGACGACGAGCCCGGCGTTGCTGAGCCCCCAGGAGCCGTTGGGCTGCAGGTAGGCGTAGGTGTCCGTGGCGATCTCGTGCAGGCCGAGGGTGTAGGGAACGGGCATGGCACGACCTCCTCATGCAACGTGACGATATTCCAGTACCAATCTGTACTCGAATATACTCACGGACTCAAGTACGCTTGCGGTGTGACACCGACCGCACCGCAAGAACCGGACCAGCCACCGACCGACCGGCGCGAGCGCCGCCGCACCGCGACGCGGGACCGGCTGCTGACCGCGGCCCTGGAGCTGTTCGCCACCCAGGGCTACGCGGCCACCACCTACGACCACATCGCCGAACGCGCCGACGTGGGACGCCAGACGGCGTTCAACCACTTCCGCCGCAAGGAGGACTTCGTGGTCGCCTGGGTCCGGCAGCGCCATGAACTCCTCGACCGGCAGGACGCGGCGGAAGCATCCGGCAGCGGGACCGCCGTCGAGGCCCTTGCGGGCGAACTGCGGGCGCTGGCGGAGCTCAACGAGCGGGACTACGCACTGGCGAAGGAACTGCACGACAGCGGCGTCCTGCACAGCGCCTTCGCCCTCGGCACCACCACGCCCCGCGCGTTCGTCGCCGCCGTCGCCCGGGGCCGGCAGAACGGCGAGATCCGCCGCGACCTCGACCCCGAGAGCGTCGCCGACCTGGTCTTCGACGGCTACGTGACCGCCCTCAGCCGCTGGCTGCGCAACGACGGCGGCTTCCCCCTCACCGAGGCCCTCCTCACCCGCCTCGCCATCCACGCCACGGGCTTCACGACCACCGCGCCCCCGACCGACGCGGCACCGGAGCACAGGGAGTAGGCAAGCCCCTCCGAGCGGCCGAGCACGCGCGAAACCACCCCTTGCACCGCCCACTTGGGCATGGCAACGGTGAACCAGTGCACCACTGCCTCAGCCGGACATCCCTGTGGAACCGGTCGACGCCCTCACTCCCCCCGCACCACACGGAGAATCCGGCTTCGCCGCCCAGGTCCCGGTGATGCCGAGCACCCGTGTCGGCTGTCGGCAGGCCATCGCGGACTACTCGAACAGCGGCCGGGCGGGCAACGCCCCGGTCCTGGTCGATTCGCTGCGCGGCATCGGTCAGATCCCCGCCAGGCGGCAACTGGTGCCGTTGCTGCTGCTCGGCTGGTTCGGGCCGATGCCTGAGCGAGCAGGAATTGACCCGGGCGTCACGGCACGGCACCGATGTACGGCTTCGGCACCGACAAGCCGTACCATGAACCATCATCAAATACCGTCCGGCACAAGCGAGTTCAGCCCCGTCCGGCACACCGGTCCCGGGAGTCACGGAGGAGTCGAGGTGCCCAGCGTCCTGTTCATCCACGGCACCGGGGTGCGCGCGCCCGGGCACGCGGCCGCGCTGGCCACCGTGCGCGAGGGGCTTGCCGCGGTGCGCCCGGACGTGACGGTGGCCGGCTGCGACTGGGGCTCCGCGCTCGGCTCGTACCTGCGGGCGAACGGCGCGTCCATCCCCGGCTACCGGCCCCGCACCCCCGTCGAGGGCCCCTCGGCCGACGAGGAGGAGCGGGCCCGCTGGGCGCTGCTCTATGTGGACCCGGACGCCGAACTGTCCCTGTTCGCCCTGGTCGAGCGGGACTCGGGGGCGGCCTTCGTTCCCGGGGCGATCCCGGCCGGCGCCAAACTGTGGACACGTGCCACGTCCCTCGCCGAGTCCCCCGACGTGCGGCGGACCTGGGCGGCGGCCGGACTCCAGGGCGTGCTCGCCGACTCCGTGACCGGGCTGCAGGCGTCGGCGGAGTTCCGGCGGGCCTGCGACGCCGCGCGGGACGACCAGGACGCGGGGGGCCTCGCGCGGCTCGCGGGGCGCTCCCTGGTGGCGCGGGCGCTCGCGGGACTGCCCGGCGGCCCGGGCACTGTACCGGTGCCAGGACGGGACGCGATGGTGACCGCGGTCGTGGACGCGCTCGGCGGCGAGGCGCGCGGCGTCGCGGACGGCCTGGCGCGGGCCCTCGGCGCCTCCGCCCGGCTCCTGGAGCGGGCCGGCGGGTCCCGGTTCGTCGTCGGGCGGCGCGACGCGATCAGCGAGCGCTCGCTGGGCTTCTCCGGCGACATCCTGAGCTATCTGGTGCGCGGCGACGCCGTGCGCGCGTACGTCGCCGACCTCGCCCGGGACCTCGCGCCTCCGGTGGCGCTGCTCGGGCACAGCCTGGGCGGCATCGTCGCCTTCGACCTGCTCGCCCGCGGCGTGCGCGCCGACCGGGCGGGCGATCCTGCGGCCGACGCCGCGGCGTCCGGGTCCCCGGACGTCGCCCGGCTCATCACCGTCGGCTCCCAGGCCCCGCTCCTGTACGAGCTCGACGCGCTCCCCTCCCGACCGTTCGGGACCGGCCTGCCGGCCGGGTTCCCGGAGTGGGTCAACATCTACGACCCGCGCGATCTGCTGTCCTTCGTCGGCTCCGAGGTCTTCGGCCCGCGGGTGCGCGACGTGGCGGTCGACAACGGGCAGCCCGTCTCGGCGGCCCACAGCGCGTACTGGGCGAACCGGCAACTGTACGAGGTCCTGGCGGAGGTGATCCCTCGGTGAACGGAGCATTCCGAGGCGAGCGGAGCATCTCGCGGTGCGAAGGGGAACGCACGTGCCACAGCGGTCATCCAGAGGCACGGCGCGGCGGCAGGCCGGACAGCCGCCGGGCCGGCACGGGAAGCAGCAGGCGAAGCAGCGCGTCCTGGGGGCGATGGTCGAGGCGCTCGGCACCTCCATGGCCCTGGGCGACGCGCGCGGCCGCCAGCAGTGGGCCCGCGAACTCGCGGAGGAATTCGACGGGTTGGAGCTCGGGGGGCTACCCACACCGCGCCAGGAGATCGTGGAGGCCGTGCGCCACTGCAGCCGCATCGAGGACGGCCTGGAGCGCCTGACGAGCGTCACGGAGTTCCTGGCCCCCGCCGTGTCCCACCAGCTGCGTCCGCTCCTCGACGAGTGGTACGCGACGGACGTCTACGAGGGCCGGGACTGGGCCGCGCTGCGCGCCGGTCTCGAATTCAGCCTTCCCGAACTGCCCGCCCTGGTCGCCGAGGTGAGCGGCGACCGCGTCCGCATTCCCGCGTACTGCCACACCGCCTGGCACGCCTTCGTCCACCTCGCCGGGCACAACGCGCCGGTCGGCGGCCTCGAACCCAGCATGGTCCTGCTCGAACACCTGATGCTGCGCGCGGAAGCGGCGGCGATCGTCGGTGAGATACGGGCGTGGAACGACCACTTCGCCGTCGTCTGGGAGCGCAAGGACGGCAGCACGGGCCTCGACGCCCTGCGCGAGCGCCTGGCCGCCCAACACGCCCCGGTCGCAGGTGAATTCGGGATGACGACCGGCGAACACACAGGGCACGGAAACCCGCATTCCGAACCGGCCGACCCGGGCGAGCCGGGCGACCCCCAGGTTCCGGTCATCCGGATGTTCATCAAGATAGCCCCGGACCTGCGCCCCTCCGACCGGGAAACGGCACGTCAGGGGCGCAGGGAGACCCGCTACCGGATCTCGTCGCGGGTCCGGTACGCGGAGTCCGTACGGCTCCACCAGGAGGACTGCGATCCGGAGGAGGCCGTGCCCCGCAGCCGGCTCCCCGGCGCGATAGCCTCGCTGCTGTCCACGACGGCCGAGCTATGGCAGTCTCGGGACGAGAACGTGGTTCTGGAGTTCTTCCTCCCGGCCGACCTGCTGAACGAACCAGTGGAGTGGTGGAACCGTGATCCACAACTAAGCCATTCCAACCCGTTGTTGAGTAAGTATCCGTGGATATTCGTGCATAGTCTGGAACGCATGCAGCGGCGCGATCTGCACCACGCGTGGCGCAGGCGCTGGGCCCGCTGGAAGGGCGACCCGGGGGGTGGGCGCGTCCATTGGTGCGATCCCCGGGGGCGGGCCGCGGCAGAACACCTCGAACTGCTGGATGCCCAGATCGGCAAGGAGGAGGGGGTGGTCTGCATGGTCCTCAGTGACTCCCCGCGGACCAGGAACGCCATGGGGCTGCGCGAATTACGCCTGGGCCTCGACCACGGAGTACCCGTGGTGATCTTCGAGCGCGAGCACGGCGCGCCGGACGTCTTCAGAAGCATGGTCAAGGAGCTGTTGGCCGAGGAAGGCCTGGCCAATCTGCCCGAGCGTGCCCGACAGTGGAAGGGTGACGCCGCGGCGGGATCCGCCCTCCACGGCACCGGCCCGCAACACAAGGCCGTACTCAAGAACTTGGGGATGGTCTGGGACGATCCGCAGCAGCTCCTCGACGGTGACGCGTGCGCTCCCGCCGCTTTCGTAGGGGGGACCGATTGAACGCGCAGGAGACGAACGGGCTGCCGTACCGGGGGACGGGACGGACGCCCCCCGCTGTGCCCTACGAGGAACGGGGCTGGCCCGACGGGCCGCGCTGGCGGAGCTTCAGCGGCGGCCCCGTCCTGCCGCCGCCGCCGGACGACGACGAGGCCGACCGCAGGTTGGGCCCCGTCGACGTGCCGCGCCGCCCGCCGGCGGACGAGGTCCGCCTGGTCAACGCCTCGATCCTGCTCCGCAGGCCCCTCCTCGTGACGGGCCGCCCCGGCGTCGGCAAGTCAGCGCTGGCGTTCCGCATCGCCCGGGAGCTCTCGCTGGGCCGCGTGCTCCAGTGGCCCATCACCAGCCGCACCACACTGGCCTCGGGCCTCTTCGAGTACGACGTGATCGGCCGGGCCCAGTCCGGGCAGGCGTGGTACGTGGCGCAGCAGCAGGCGGCACCCGCCGGGGCCGCCGCATCGGGCCCGCAGCCGCCCACGGACATCGGTGATTTCGTCCAGCTCGGCCCGCTCGGCACGGCGCTGCTTCCCCACCGGCTTCCGCGCGTCCTGCTCATCGACGAGATCGACAAGGGCGACGCGGATCTGCCCAATGACCTCCTCACTCTTTTCGAGGACGGCTGGTACTCCGTGCCGCCACTCGTTCGAGTAAGGAATCAGAGCCCGGAAGTGACGGTCCATACCGCTGATCCGGGCGGATTCGCCCCGGTCAGGGAAGGCATCGTCCAGGCGCACGCTTTTCCCGTCGTCATCATGACGTCCAATGGGGAACGCGAGTTTCCGGAAGCCTTCCTGCGGCGATGTCTGCGTTTGGACATGGCCGACCCCGATGCGGAAGGGCTGGCGGAACTGCTCTCCGCCCACTTCTCCGACCGACTCGGTGACATGCAGGAAAAGTTGATCCGCGACTTCAGGCAGCACAGCGAACAATCCGATGGTCTGGCCGCTGACATGCTCCTCAATGCCGCCCATCTCGTGACGTCCGGCGCCTATGCGTACGAGGAGTCGGACGACGCGGAATGGCAGGCGGTGCTCAGCGCCATCTGGCACCCGTTGAACGGCGATGGGACTGGGCGGAGTGACTGAGCACCCCGCCGCCTCCGAGGGCAGGGCAGCGCAGACCTCGCGTCCCGCCGGGGATCACGAGCGCCTGGACGTGATCGGGCTGCGCTGGTGGGAGGTGGCCGACGCCCTCTGGCTCACCCGGCACCACCCCGAACTCCTGACCGACGACGAGGCGTCGGCCCCGCGGCGGGGCCCGGAGCAGTCGGCACCGGACCACGGCAGGGCGCCGGACACGAGGACCGGGACACCGGACGCCGAGCGCCGCCACGACCCCGAGCGGACCGCCGCCCCGCCGCCCCTCGACGTCCCGGTGACACCCCTCGCCCCGGAGGCCGGGACACCGCCCACCCCCGCCGCGGGCCCGCTCTCCACCCCCGCCACGGGCCACGAGCCCGCACCACCGCCCCCCGCACCCCCGCCACCCCCGCGCCGCCGTGCCCGCGCCCGCCCCCGCGGCCGCGGCCTGGACGCCTCCGCCCTCGGCCGCGCCCTGCGCCCGCTGCGCCAGCGCTCCCGTACGCCGTCCGCCGACGAGGTCGACGAGGAGCGCACGGGCGAGCGGTTCGCCGAGGCCCCCTGGCTGCCTCCCGTCCTGCGGCCCGCGTCGGAGGGACGCTGGGACGCCGTCCTCGTGGTGGACAGCGCCCCGAACATGTGGGTGTGGCGCCACACCGCGCTGCGGCTCGCGGCCGTCCTGCGCCGCTACAGCGGCTTTCGCGACATCGAGCTCCGCTGTCTCGACACCTCGTCCCCGGCCCCGGACGGCGTCGTCCTGCGCGGCCCCGACGGCCGCGGCAGGCCACAGCCGGTCCGCGGCCTCGTCGACCTGACGGGGCGGCGCATCGTCCTGGTCCTCACCGACGGCGTCGCGCCCGCCTGGCGTACGGGCACCGTGCGCGCCGCCCTCGCCGTCTGGGGACGCCACCAGCCGCTGGCCATCCTGAACGCGCTGCCCCAACACCTGTGGCACCGCACCGGGTTGCTGCCCGAGCGGGTGCGCCTGCGGGCGCCGGGGCCGTGGGCGGGCAACGGCCAGGTGCACTGGGAGCCGCTGGAGCCCTACGGCTGCGAGGCGTGGGCGGATCCGGTGCGGCGTGCGGGTACCTTTCCCGTGCCCGTCCTTGAGATCTCCGGGGACTGGCTGGCACCCTGGGCGCGGTTCGTGGCGGGCGGCGAACCACGCTGGACGGAGGTCGCCGCCACCCTGGTGACCCCGGGGGAGAAACCCGATCCCCTGCCCGAGTCGTCCCGGCTGCCCCGCGAGGAGACCCCTGCGGAGAAGGTGGCGCGCTTTCGTGTGTGGGCGTCCCCGGACGCCTTCGCGCTCGCCGTACGGCTCGCCGCGGTCCAGCTGGACCTCCCGGTCATCACCAGGATCCAGCGCGACATACTGCCGGAATCAGGCCCGGTACACCTGGCCGAAGTGTTGATGAGCGGACTCGTGGAACCCGTGTCGAGCGACGGGAAAAGCTACCTTTTCCTTCCCGGTGTCCGCGAGGAATTATTGGCAGCAAGCACCAAACGCACCACATTACAGGCATCACGCAAAGCCGCCGAAACTCTTGCACCAAGGAGCACGGCGGCCCGAGAACTCCTTGCCCATTTCGATGGTCACGAACTTACGAATGACCCCGAAGTCACCTGGGACAACATGCGTTTCAGGACCGCGGAACACGCCGTACTCAGCGTGCTCGCGGGACCTCATCTGCGCCGGGCGAACCAGCTCCGCAGCCTCATAGCCACACACATGGAGGCAACGGAGCTGCCGGGAACAAAGACGCCCGGCGCAGCCACCGATGATTTAGGAAAAGGTTCCGGCATAATGCATTCCCCCGATACTAAAGAGAGCCGGAACGGCCCCAGCACAGGCTCACGCCAAGGAGGCACGACAGTGACCACGGTTGCCCCAGGGACCGCCACCCCGGCGCCTGATGAAGGGGGCGCGACACCGGAGAGGCCACACCATGGCACGACGACGGTCCGCCCGGCGGTGCTCGGCAACATGCCGCCGCGGAACCTGGTCTTCACCGGCCGTGAGGACTTGCTGCAGAAGCTCGAACGCGACCTGGGCCAGGGGCCCACAGCGGTTCTTCCGCACGCCCTGCACGGCATGGGCGGCGTGGGCAAGTCGCAGCTGGCCCTGGAGTATGTCTACCGCAATGCCTCGCGCTACGACGTCGTGTGGTGGATCCCGGCGGAGCGGCCCACGCAGATCGCTCAAGCCCTGGTGGAGCTCGCCCAGAGGCTCAGTCTGCCGGTGACCGCCGAGGCCAACACGGCCGTGCCCGCGGTACTCGAAGCCCTGCGCACCGGGCAGCCCTACGGCAACTGGCTGCTCGTCTTCGACAACGCCGAGAGCCCCGAGTCCGTCCAGGGCTACTTCCCCACGACGCCGGGCAGCGGGCCGATCGGCTCCATCCTTGTGACCTCCCGCAATCCGCAGTGGAACACGCTGGCGCACCCCCTTGAGGTCGATGTCTTCAAGCGCGACGAGAGCATCCACCTCCTGCAGCGCCGCAATCCGGATCTGCCCGAACGCGACGCCGATCAACTCGCCGCCGTCCTCGGTGACTTGCCGCTCGCGGTGGAGCAGGCGTCCGCATGGCGCGCGGAGACCGGCATGCCGGCCTCCGAATATCTGCGCCTGTTCGAGGAGAAGCGGGCCGAGCTGATGACGGTCTCGCCGCCCACCCACTACGAGGAGACCGTGGCCACGGCCTGGAACGTCTCCCTCGACCACCTGGAGCGCAAGAACGCCGCGGCTCTCCAACTCCTCCAGGTCTGCTCTTCGTTCGCTCCCGAGCCGATCTCCAGGCCGCTGTTCTCCGGCGCCCCCGTGGAGCCGATCGCCCCCGACCTGGACCGCGCGCTCACCGACCCGCTGCGGCTCGGCCGCGCGATCCGCGAGATCAACCGCTACTCCCTCGCCAAGATCGACCACCGCACCAACTCGATCTCCATGCACCGCCTGGTGCAGGCGGTGCTCATCGCCCGCATGACGCAGGAGCAACGCGACCGCATGCAGCACGGCGCACATCTGCTGCTCGCGGCGAACACTCCGCGCAACCCTCAGGACCCGGCCCACTGGCCCCGGTTCGCGGAGCTGTACCCGCACGTGCTGGTGTCGGAGGCGATGCGCTCGCCGTCGCGCAACGTGCGGCAGATGGTCCAGACCGTGGCCGAGTACCTGTTCTGGTGGGGCGACCACGAAGGGGCCAGGGACTTCACCGAGAAGGCCTACCGGCTGTGGTGCGAGCTGCACGGCGAGGGCGACGGCCAGACGCTCCAGCTCACGCGGCACCTGCGGTACGTCCTGTGGACGATGGGCCGGTTCGAGGAGGGCGCGGCGCTCAGCCAGCGCATGCTCGCGGTCGTGGAGGGGTCCGGGTCCGACGCGGGCGAGGAACTCCTGATGATCCAGGCCCAGGTCGCCGCCGACCACCGGGCACGCGGCGAGTTCAAGAAGTCGCTCCAGGCCAACCGCGAGGTGTACCAGCGCGCCCTGCGCGAGTACGGCGACGACGAACCGGAGACGCTCGTCCACGCCCACAACCTCGCCGTGAGCCTGCGCGTGAACGGCGACTTCAAGGCGGCCCTCGAACTCGACGAGCAGACCTGGCAGCGCAAGTCGCAGATGTACGGCGAGGAGGCGCTGAGCAGCCTGCTCAGTGAGAGCAGTGTCGCGCTCGACCGGCGTGAGCTCGGCGAGTACCTGACGGCGGTGCAGCTCTTCGAGGGCATCACGGAGCGCTACCGGCAGCAGGTCGGCGCCAACCACCCCAACACCCTGCGCAACCTGGCACGCCTCGGTGTGTCCCTGCGCAAGGCCGGGCGGCACGCGGAGGCCGCCGACCTCACCCGGCAGGCCCGCAAGGAGTTCATCAGCCGGTACGGCCATCAGCACCCCGACTCCCTGGTCGCCTCGCTCAACCTGTCCGTGGACCTCAGGCAGTTGGGCGAACTGAAGGACGCGATGCAGCTGGGCGAGCAGACCCGGGACCTGTACGTGCAGGTGTTCGGCGCCGAGCATCCGTACACCACTGAGGCGAATGTGGACCTCGCCATCACGTACCGCCTCATGAACAAGGTCGACGCGGCCCGCCAGCTGAACGAGGCGGCGCTCGACCGCTGCGTGGCGACCCTCGGCGAGGAACACCCCGACACGCTGGTGTGCCGGATCAACCTCGCGGGCGACATGTTCGCGCAGGGCGACGCCGCCGCGGCGCTCGACCTGGACCAGGCGACGCTGGCGGTCGCGGCCCGGGTGCTCGGCGAGCACCACGCGACGGTGCTCGTGCTGACCAGCAACCTGGCTCAGGACCTCAAGGCCCTGGGCCGCACCGAGGAGTCCGAGGCCCACCACCGCACGGCGGTCGACGGCCTGGCACGCGTCCTCGGCGAGCAGCACCCCGCGCACGCGGACGCGGTGGCGTGGCGGCGGGCGAACTGCGACATCGACCCCATGCCGGTGTAGCGGGCCGGTGCGGATGCCCTGCGCCCCTCGGGCCTCAGGGCATCCGCACCACACCATCGAGCCACGCGGTGAAGGAGACCGGGTCGGGAGCGCTCCCGACCCGGTCTTTCACGTGTCCGTACACGGCACGCGCCAACTCCGGCGCCTCCTGGAGGACATGACCGCGCAGCGCCAGGGCGAGGCAGGCCCATGAGGACGGGTCCGCGTCGGTCTCCAGGACGGCCGTCGTACTCAGCCGGAGGGCCGCTTCGCTGTCACCGAGCACGTGCAGCAGCTCCGCACCGGACGCGCCGGTGACCAGGGCGGTCACGTCCGGGGGCGAGCCCGCGACCTTGTTCAGCGCGCCCGGATCGGTGAGCCGCAGTCGGCACAGGGCGGCGACCGTGTCCAGATGGGGCACCGCGGGGTCGGGGCTGACCTGGGGTGCGCCGACGTCCAGCGGGGTGAGCGGCCGCGGCCAGGCCCGCGCGAGGGTGTGCACCACCGTGGGGTCCGGGGCGAGGTGGTGCATCCGCCAGGTCATCGCGTGGTGGTCGGCCGCGTCCTCGGCCATGGCACGGACGGGTGGCGCGAGGTCCGGCGGTCCCCATCCCGTGATCGTCTCGCGGAGCCGCCGGACCACCCTGCTGCCCAGCGGGGTGAGACCCGGATGGTGCTGCACCTCCCGTGTAGCACGCAGGAGTTGGCGGCGCCACAGCGCGTACTCGAAGTGCGCGGCGGCGGCGCTCTCCTCGTCGGCTCCTGGGCGCCCGGCCCAGCCCCGCCAGAAGCGTGCGACTCCGGTGAAGGCGTACACGCCGTGGAGGAGTCCGCGCACCGACCGCGGGTCGTCGCGCCACGGGGCGTAGAAGAGGCTGCCGTCGTCCGGCTCGTACAGCCGGTACAGGTGCATCAGGACGGCCAGCTTGCTGTGCTGGATCTCGTGGGCGAGCACGGCGGCCAGTTGGAGGGCGTCCTCGGGCAGCCCGGAGGCGAGGCGGCCGACCCCGTCCCCTGACGTGGCGCTGCGCAGCCGCTCGTGCTCGGGGATGGGCAGCGGCTCGACGCTGCGCAGCAGTGCCGCGATGTCCCCGGCCGACTGGGCGTCCGCCGCGGCGAGCAGGGGACCCGCCTCGCGCAGCAGGCCGGCCCACCGCCGCGCCTCTCCGTCGGGCAGCCGCTCGGGGGGCAGGCCGGTCGGCGGCGGGACGATGCGCTCGGAGCCGAGGTCGTCGAGGAGGACCGTGACGTCCGCACCGGGCAGCGGCAGCGTGGCCGTACGCGCCGGTTCCCAGCCGATGGCGGGTCCGCCGCCCGGCCACGCGGCCCGCACGACCCGCCCGCCCAGGCGGACGGATAACTCGCCTTTTCCGTACGAGACTTCGGCGCACTCCCAGGCGTGCTCCCGTGCCCGCCCGCACTCCCCCGGCAGCACGGCCCTGCCGACGGAGGGCAGTCCGACCGTGCCGTACCGCGCGGGGACGGCCGCGGTGAAGTCGAGCCCGGCGCGGACGGCCGCTGCGGCGGCGAGCGCGTGGAACTGGCCGATGTCGATCCACAGGGGTACGTCGAGCGCCGGCGCGGTGTCATCGGGGGCGGCCGGGGAGGCGGCGCCGGGGGTCCCGCCACGGAGGCGGCGCAGGACGGCGGCCAGCCACAGGCCGGTCTCGGGCCGGAGCAGGAGGTCCTCGGCCACGGCCCGGTCGCGGCTCTCCGCGCGGAGCAGGAGCCGCCATGCCTCCTCGGCGGCGGGCAGCGGGCCGAGCGCCTCCGGGCGCCCCCCGATCAGGTCCAGGAACAGGTCGAGCAGGAGCAGCCGTTGGCTGCGCTCCGCCTGCCAGAGCCTCGCGAGCAGGTCGGCGTCCCCACCCCCGCCGGCCAGGGTGTCGAACTCCGCTGCGGAGAGCCGGTGCCGATGGGCCGGGCCGACATCGCCCGACGAGGCGTCAGCAAGCATGGACCGACCCGACCGGGCCACTGACGGTCGCCGCGCGCGACGCGGCCGATGCCGATCCTCCGGGGTCAACTCTGCGGTTCGTCACCACCGAAATTGACGTCGAGCTGATCGAGCTTGCGCAGCAGCCGCAGCTTGTCGGCCACCCGTTCCCGGCTGTTCGTCGCGCGTAGCTGCTCAAGCGGCACTCCCCCGAGGTCGAGAAGTTCGGACTCGATGGCGCTGTCGGCGTGCTCCATTGTGCCGTTGCCCTCCCAGCGTCCGGGTCGAAGCGGCCGACGCCGACCCGCCGTTGTCCCATCATCTCCCCGCCGGGGAAGACCGGAAACCCCACCTCCCAGACATCCTTTCGAACCGTCAGGGCCCCACATCGGCTTCACACCAGAGGCATTCGCCGCCCCTCGGCCCCGTCATCGAGGGGGCGTCACGTCCCGTACCGCCGCCGCGAACGCGGCGCCTGCCGAGGTCCCGCCGTCCACCATGTCCAGCGCTTCGAGCAGTTCGCCGAGCCCTCCGGGGAACGACAGACAGGTGTCGATGAGGTCGAGGAGCGCGAAGCGGGTGATCGCGGAGCGGGGGACGCTGCCCGCGATCTCCGGCGGCAGTTGCCGGATCACGCTGGAGCGCGTGTCGGAATCGGCCATCGCCGGTACCCGCTCCAGGGTGTCGAGCAGCCGCTTGCGCTGCGCGCGGGACGGGCGCGCGGGGGCGACCGCGGCATCGGGCGCACCGGGGACGGCGGGGGGAGCCGGGCGGGACCAGTGCTCGCGCTGCCCCTCCGGGCCGGAGTGCCAGAAGTACGTGGGGGTCTGACCGGTCCCGTCCCCCGCGGCGGTGACGCGCTCCCGCAGGGCGTCGATGAGCGGCCGGGGGTCCGGGGCCCCGTCGGGCACACCGGCGGTTCCGTCGAGGAAGTCGTCCATGGCCGCAAGGACGTGCGCGGTGAAGGGGGCGTGCCCGCCGCTC
Source organism: Streptomyces sp. NPDC059003 (assembly GCF_042740445.1). Classification (NCBI taxonomy): domain Bacteria; kingdom Bacillati; phylum Actinomycetota; class Actinomycetes; order Kitasatosporales; family Streptomycetaceae; genus Streptomyces; species Streptomyces sp. NPDC059003. Next base: position 39,033 of record NZ_JBHYJH010000021.1, read on the forward strand.
CGCCCCTCCCGCGCCGTCTGCCCCGGCGCGCACGCGAACAGGGCGTGCTGTCCGGGCCGCTCCCGCAGTGTTCCCACCGGCACCGGGTCGGGCCGCAGCGCGGCGCCGGCCCGCGCCGGGTCGGCGAAGACCTGGCAGGCGTCGATCAGCCACACCTGGCGGGGGAAGGACGGGACCAGGTCGGAGCGCCAGGCGGCGAGCGCCGCGTCCAGATCCAGGCTGCGGATGTCCTCCGGCACGGCGTCCGCGTACAGCAGCCGGCGCCGCCCGCCGGGATCGACGAGGCCGTGCCCGGACCAGGTCAGGAAGAACAACTCTCCGCTGCGGCGCGGCACTTCACGGAACAGCACCTGGTGCACGGATTCCCGGTCGGCGGGCCGGTGGTCGAGCCCCGCGCGCTCGACGGCGGCGCTGTTGGCGGGCAGCGGGGAGACGAGGAGCGTGAGCCGGTCCGGGGGCAGCCCCGCGTCGAGCAGCCGGTGCGCGTACGCGAGCGCGTCCCCCGCAGGACCGTCCAGGTCCCACGCCGACCCGCCCGCGTACCGCTCCACCCCGACGACCACGGCGTGCGCCGTTCGCAACAGGTCCCGCATGCTGGCTACCTCCCCCGCCGTCCGACGGCACGGACCGGCCCGTCCTCCCGACCCTAGCGGCCCACCACCAGCCACTTCGACGGCAGTTCGATCCGGGTGCCGTCGGCCGTGGCCTCGGTCGTGGCCAGCGGGAGTTCCCCACTCGCGAGCACGGTGAGGCCCGCCGCGCGCACGTACTCCGGCACGGCCGCGTCGGAGACCTCACCCGGCGCGATGCCGTGGGCGAAGACCGGCGCGAGCTTGGGCGGCGGCCCTCCCGCGCCCTGGACCAGGGCTCTGAGCGCGGGCCCCGCGGCCTCGGCGAGTTCGACGACGAAGGCTCTGCCGCGCTCGCCGGTGAGCGTCGCGATGGAGTCGAGCAGCGGCTGCCGGTCGTCGGGCTCGCACTGGTGCAGGACGCCGCGCATGTACACGTTCACGTCGCCGAGTTCGGCGTGCAGTTGCTCGGTCGCGGCCTTGTCCACCGCGTCGAGCTGGCGGAACTCGGCCTGCCCCGCGGGGTCGGCGCGCCGCGCGTGGTCGATGGCGGACTCCGAGAGGTCGACGCCGAGGACGTGCGGGTAGCGGTCGGCGAGGAAGCGGGTCTGGGTGCCGTTGCCGCAGCCCAGGTCCACCACCGGCAGGCCGGGCGCCGCCACGTGCGGCTCGAACAGGGCCAGGTGGAGGGCGGCGGCGAGGGCGGGTGCGGAGTCCCAGAACACGGCGCCCTCGTCGTGCGGCGCCTCGCTCCAGAAGCCCTCCCACGCCTGCCGGTACCGACTCGTGACGCTCATGCCAGCTCCTCAGGGTGCGACCACCGCCGCCGAAGCCGACGACAAGATCGGTCTACCGCTCACAGGGGCGCCCGACAAGCCACACGCGCGTACCTTCACGGCGCTTTCGATCCGCGTTCCCCGGGCGTGCGCCCGTGCGCATCCGGCCCGGGCGCCACGCGGCGGGCGGAGGGTGCGACGCCGGGGCCTACCGGCGCGGCGGCTCCAGCTCGAACCACACCGTCTTGCCCGCGCTCGTGCGGCTGGTGCCCCACTCCTTGGCGAGTGCGGCGACGATCCGCAGGCCCCGCCCGAACTCGTCGGCCGGGCCCGCGCTCAGGAGCATGGGCAGCGTCGCGTCGTCGTCCTCGACCTCGCACAGCACCCGCCCCGCGCGGACCAGGCGCACGCCGATGCGGCCGCCCCGCGCGTGCCGTACGGCATTGGTGACCAGCTCGCTGGCGAGCAGCGCCGCGGTGTGCTCCAGGGAGTCGAGCCCCCAGTCGCGCAGTTGGCCGCGCACCAGGTCGCGCGCCCTGCTGACCTCGCTCGGGTCCGGGGCGAGCCGCCAGTGCCCGACGTCGGCGGACGCGACGCCGTTGAGGCGGGCCATCAGCAGGGCCACGTCGTCCTTGCGTCCGCCGCGGACGTTGAGCGCGCGGATGATCGTGTCGCAGGCGTCGTCCATGGACGCCGCGGGGTGGGCCGCCGACTCGACGAGCGTGGCGAGGCCCACGCCGATGTCCTCGCCGCGCACCTCGACGAGCCCGTCGGTGCACATCAGGAGCCGGTCACCGGGCGCGACCCGCACCCGTACCGACTCGAACGGGACGCCGCCGACGCCGATGGGCGCCCCGGTCGGCAGGTCGATGAGCTCGCTGCGGCCGTCCGCGGCGCGCACCAGGACGGGCGGGATGTGGCCCGCGTTCGCCAGGTGCAGATGGCCCGCGATGGGGTCGTACACGGCGTACAGGCACGTCGCCAGATAGTGCTCGCCGAGCCGCTGCGCCAGGTCGTCGAGGTTCCGCAGGAGCTGGGCGGGCGGCAGGTCGAGCGCGGCCATGGTCTGCACGGCGGTGCGCAGCTGGCCCATCATCGCCGCGGAGTTCAGGCCGTGGCCCATCACGTCGCCGACGACGAGGGCCGTCCTGGCACCGGGCAGCTTCACGGAGTCGAACCAGTCGCCGCCGACGCGGCCGAGCAGGGTGCCCGGCAGATAGCGCGTGGCGATGTCGCAGCCGGACATGCGCGGCTGTATGTGCGGCAGCATGCTGTCCTGGAGGGTGTCGGCGACCGACTCCTGGTACGTGTACATGCGCGCGTTGTCGAGGACGAGTCCCGCGCGGGCGGCCAGTTCGGCGCCGGTGACGCGGTCCATGTCGTCGAAGACGGGCCGCTCCCGGTGGCGCAGGAGGATCATGAACCCGAGCACCACGTTGCGCGCCTTCAGGGGCACGACCAGCATCGACCGGTGGTTGATCAGCGGCCGGATGTCGCGCTTCTCGAACTGCGAGGCGATCGCGTTGCCCATCTCCTCGGTGATGCGGGGTACGAGGACGGGCTCTCCGGAGGTCATGCACTGGAAGAACGGCGTGTGCGCGGGAAACGGCATGGACTCGCCGACGGGCACCACGTCGTCCCAGCGGCCCGGCTCGTCGGTGTGCTCCACGGCGACGCGGTGCCACAGCGTCGTCTCGTCCGGCACGCCTTCGGGGAAGCCCTCGCCGGCGACGACCTGCTCGCGCAGGTAGGTGCCCGCGACGTCCGTGAAGCGCGGCACGACCGCCCTGCTGACCTCCTGAATCGTCTGCGCGAGGTCGAGCGAGGAGCCGATGCGGGCGCTCACCTCGTTGAGGAACTCCAGGTGTTCGCGCACCGCCGCGTACTCGAGGTCCTCGGCGTCGTCCGCGGTGTCCGGCTCGGGCGTGCGCCCGGCGGCGACCGCCTCGGCGGCGCGCTGTCTGCGCGCCCGCCGCTCGGCGCGGCGCGGTACGCCCCAGTCGGGGGTGACGGGCACGCGGTCGTGCTGGCTGAATTCGAGGACCGGATAGCCCAGTTCCAGGACCTGCGACACGATGCGGGCGCTTTCGCCCACGCTCATGCTGGGCAGGATGTCCGGCAGGCGCCCGGCCAGCTCGTCCGCTCCGGGGAAGTCCGTGTGCAGCGCGAACCCGGGCGCTATGCGCTCCACGCGGCCGCCGTCCGGGTCGTCGGCGGCGGCCAGGCGCGCGGCGTCGGCGGCGAGCACGAGCAGCCGCTCGGGGCCGGGGCCGACGAGCGGGTAGGCCCACCACAGGACGTCCAGGCGCTCCCCGCCGCGCACCGGCACGGTCAGGCGGGCGCGGCCCGCCGCGGGGTAGGAGATGCGGCCGCCCAGGGAGCTGCCGAGGTCGGGCCCGAGGCTGTCGTACGCGCCGTAGGGGCTGCCGTTCTGCGGGAGCGCGCCGGAGACGGGCAGCAGGTCGCCCGCGGGACGGCCGATCGCCTCCTCCTTGGGGTGGCCGAACAGGCGGCGCGCGCCGACGCTCCAGTGGGACACGAGCCCCGCGCCGTCGATGACGACCACGGCCAGGGGGACGCGCCCGGGCACGGCGTCCTGTGTCACCGGCCCGCCGTCCGGGGTCCCACGTTCCATGGCCAACGCTCCTTCCCACGGCACGGCAAGATCTGCATCGCCCCAACCACCGTACGACCGTGACGGGTTACCGTGCGGCACCTTGCGGGAATTGGCCCCGGACGGGGCGCCTCCGGGGCGCACGAGGGCGGCTGACGCGCGCGACTGCCGGGGCCCGGTCCCGGCCCGATCCCGGCCCGGACCTGGCCCAGTCCCGGCCCAGTCCCGGCTCAGTCCCGGCCCGGTCCCGCCTCAGTCCTCGTGGCCCAGCTGCAGATCCCGCTCGGTCCTGCCGCCCCCCGCGACCTGGAGCACCGTGGCGACCGGTGGGTACCCCGCGGCGATCACCGTGTACTCGCCGGACGACAGGTCGACGAACCGGAACGTGCCGTCGGTGCCCGTGGTCAGGGTGTCGACGACGTTGCCCGCGGCGTCGAGGAGCGTCACGCGCGCGTCCTCAACGGGCCGCCCGCCGCTGGCCCGCACCGTGCCGCGCAGCACCGCTCCCCCGGCGAGCTCGACGTCCTGGCGGGTCTCGCGGGAGGCCTGCACGCTGACGGGCAGGGCGGCCGGGCGGAACGCGGGCGCGCTCGCGGCGAGCGTGTACTCGCCGGCCACCAGCTCCGTGATCACATAGCCGCCCTCGCGTCCGCTGCGGGTGGTGGCGACGACGTCGCCGCGTACGTCGGTGAGGGTCACCGCGGCGTCCCTGACGGGGGTGCCGTCGGCGGTGCGCACGGTCCCGGCGAGCCGTCCCGCGCCGCCGAGCACCACGTCGAGCTCCACGGGGCGCTCGCCGACGGTGACGGTGACGGCCTGCGGCTGGTGCCCGCCCGCGGCGGCGATCAGGACGAACGATCCGGCGCCCGGTGTGGCGAGCGCGTACCGCCCGTCGTCGCCGCTGGCGCCGCGCCCGATCTGCTGGCCCGCGACGTCGATGAGGGTGAGGGCGGCGCGGGGCACGACGGTGCCGTCAGGGTGCTGCACGGTGCCGCAGACGGGCACCCCGGCGACGTACGGGGACCGGGCCTCGGGGATGGCTGTGGGCTCGGCGAGGGAGGCGTTCGAGGACGCGGCACTGGACAACAGGGGGGTCTCCTTGAGGAAGCAGGCGAACAGCAGGCCGAGGACGAGCACCGGCACCAGGTAGAGGAAGATCCGCGGCATCGCGTCGGCGTACGCCTGGATGTAGCCCTCGCGCAGGGAGGCGGGCATCGCGTGCACGATCTCGGGGGTGATCGACTCGGGGTCCGGCAGGCCGACGCCCTCGGGCAGCCGCTCGGCGAGCGCGTCGGTGAGGCGGTCGGCGAAGAGGGTGCCGAAGACGGCGGCGCCGACGCTGCCGCCGATCTGCCGGAAGTAGTTGTTGGCGCTGGTGGCGCTGCCGAGGTCGGCGGGCGGCACGGCGTTCTGGACGGCGAGGACGAGCACCGGCATCACCAGGCCGACTCCGGCGCCGAGGACGGCCATCCAGAGGCTGTAGTGCAGCCGTGGCGTGTCGGCCTCGAGGTGCGAGAGCAGATACATGCCGACGACGGACAGGGCGCCGCCGAGGATGGGGTAGATCCGGTAGCGCCCGGTGTGGCTGATGAGCTGTCCGGCGAGGATCGACGCGCCGACGACGCCGCCCATCATCGGCAGCATCAGGAGCCCGGACTCGGTGGCGCTGGCTCCGTCCACCATCTGAAGGAACGTCGGCAGATAACTGGCCGCTCCGAAGAGGGCGATGCCGATGACGAGGCCCACCAGACCGGTGACGTTGAAGACGGTGTCGCGGAACAGGTGCAGCGGCATGACCGGTTCCGCGGCGAAGCGCTCGGCGACGAGGAACAGCACGGTCGTGACCACCGCCCCGGCGGCGAGCCCCAGGATGACGCGCGAGCCCCACGCGTACTCGGTGCCGCCCCAACTGGTCAGCAGTACGAGGCAGGTGGACGCGGCGGTCAGGAGCAGCGCCCCGAGCACGTCGAGCCGCCCCCTGGAGGCGGGCTTGGGGAGCTTCAGGACGAGCGCGACGACGAGGAGGGTGACCAGGCCGAAGGGCACGTTGAAGTAGAAGCACCAGCGCCAGGAGACGTGGTCGGTGAAGAAGCCGCCGAGCAGCGGGCCCGCGACGGACGCGAGGCCGAAGGCGGCGCCGATCATGCCCATGTAGCGGCCCCGCGCGCGGGGCGGCACGATGTCGGCGATGATCGCCTGGACGCCGATCATCAGGCCGCCCGCGCCGACCCCCTGGAGGGCGCGGAAGGCGATGAGCTGGTCCATGGTGCGCGAGGCGCCCGCGAGCGCGGAGCCGATCACGAAGACGACGATCGCGAACTGGAAGACGCCCTTGCGCCCGAAGAGGTCGCCGAGCTTGCCGTAGATGGGCAGACCGACGGTGGCGGTGAGCAGATACGCGGTGATGGCCCAGGACATCCGGTCCAGGCCGTGCAGTTCGCCGACGATGCGCGGCAGCGCGGTGGCCACGATCATCTGCTCCAGGGCGGCGAGCAGCAGGGCCAGCATCAGTCCGACGAAGACCATGCGGACCCGCGCGGGGCTCAGCCCGTGCGCGGTCCGCTCGGTGCGGTCCGGCGGCGGTGGCTCCCGTGTCACGTCGGCCGACAGGGGCCGCGGGACCGCCTGTTCGCCGTGCTCGGCGCTCATCGCCAGCGTCGTCCCGCCCACCTGCTGCTCCCCTCGTCGCCCCTGCGCCGCCCATTTCTCGCATTACGCGACAACTGCGAGCAAGTACGACGAGTTGTCCCCGGGGAGTGCACCGGCGCACGTAACCGCCGGTAGGAGCCCTACGGCGTACGACCGGGGCGGCGCCGAAAACCACTCGAAACGGTGAGCTCGGCAGCAACCCCGGGGGTCCGCACGGGAGTTGGCGGGACGGGCCCGCTACTTCTCGACCTCGGCGGCGAGCTTCTCGAGGACCGTGTCGTAGATCCGGCCGAGGCCCTTGGGGGCGAAGGTCTTCTCGAAGAAGCCGCCGATGCCGCCCGCGCCGTTCCACACCGTCGAGACGACCACGCGCGACTTGCCCTCGCCGCCCGGGGTGACGCGCCAGGTGGTGACCATGGAGGAGTTGCGGTCCTTCTCGACCAGCTCGCCGTCGGTGGGTTCGCTCACCTCGAGCAGGCAGTCGCGGATGCGCTTGCTGGTGGCCTGGAGCTTCCAGTGGACGAGGGTGCCCTCGCCGTCGCCGCCCTCGCGCACCTCGTACTCGCTGAAGTGCTCCGACAGGATCTTCGCGCGCGTGCCGCTGTAGTCGGCCAGGGCATCGAAGACGTCCTCCGGCGTCGCCGCGATGATCCGCTCCGTGGTCGCCTCGACCTGCGCCATTGCACTTCCTCCAGCAGTTGTCGTCTCGGGGGTCCGACGGTCAGCCAACCACCCTGCGCACCGGCGCCCCAAATCGGGTCCGGGGTTGCCGTCGCACGATCAAGGGAACATGTGTTCTATTGTGTGGCCCGTGCCGCCCCGTGCCGCCCGGTGCGGGTCAGTGCTGGTCAGAGTTACCGAGGAGGCGCCATGCGCTGGGAGAACCTGCCCGACGGGCCGCGACGGGGCACCGCGGACGCCGCGCTGTTCGACGCGGACACGGTGACCACACGGACCTTCGACACCCCCGAGTTCCGCGGGATCACCTTCCACGAGGTCCGGGCCCGCACGATCGTGAACCGGGTGCCCGGGGCGTCCCGCATGCCCTTCGAGTGGACGGTCAACCCCTACCGGGGCTGCACGCACGCGTGCGTGTACTGCTTCGCCCGCAAGACGCACAGCTATCTGGACCTGGACACCGGCCTCGGCTTCGACAGCCAGATCGTCGTGAAGGTCAACGCGCCCGAGCTGCTGCGCCGCCGGCTCGCCTCGCCCCGCTGGCGCGGCGACCACATCGCGATGGGCACCAACGTCGACTGCTACCAGCGCGCGGAGGGCCGCTACCGCCTGATGCCGGGCATCATCGAGGCGCTGCGCGACCACGCGAACCCGTTCTCGGTCCTCACCAAGGGGACGCTGCTCCTGCGCGACCTGGACCTGCTGCGGCAGGCCGCCGCCGTCACCGACGTGGGCGTCTCGATGTCCGTCGGCTTCCTCGACGAGGCGCTGTGGCGCACCGTCGAGCCCGGCACGCCCGCGCCGTCGCGCCGCCTCGACGCCGTCCGCGCCCTGAGCGAGCACGGCATCGAGTGCGGCGTCCTGATGGCGCCGGTGATCCCGTTCCTCAGCGACGGCCCCGACCAGCTGCGCGCCACCGTGCGGGCCATCGCCGCGGCGGGGGCGACCTCCGTGACGCCGCTCGTGCTGCATCTGCGGCCCGGCGCCCGCGAGTGGTTCACGCAGTGGCTGGGGCGGCACCATCCGCACCTGGTGCGGCGCTACGAGCGGCTGTACGCGGAAGGCTCCTACGCCCCCAAGTGGTACCAGCGGCGGATCACCCGTCAGGTGCACGAACTGGCCCAGGAGTACGGCATCGGCCCCACGCGCGCGGGCGCGGCGCGCCGTATCCCCGTACCCCAGGAGAACGAGCCGGCGCCCGGCGCCACACAGCTCACGCTCCTGTGAGCCGGGGCTCGCGCGCCCGAGGGGTCCGGTGTGCCCCTTTCAGGTCATTCCTGGCCAGAATGCCTCCTTCCGCACCGGGTTTCCGGGACGATGCCGCGGGGGTCGTGGGCCGCACGGCCCCGAACCCTCCGTCCCGGGAGGCTCGATGAGAAGAAGCGCCGTCTGTCTGTGCGGCGTCGCAGCCCTGGTCGCCGGTCTCGTCACGGCGGTGCCGTCCGCCGCGGGCGCCGGTGCGCGGGCCGTGCCGCACACCGCGACGCCCCTGACGTGGAAGAAGTGCGCGACGCCGGACTACCCGAAGCTCCAGTGCGCGTCCCTGAAGGTGCCGCTCGACCACGACCGCAGACACGGGGAGCAGATCACGCTCGCCCTGTCCCGCATCCCCCACACCTCGACGAAGTACCAGGGCCCGCTCCTGGTCAACCCCGGCGGTCCCGGCGCCAGCGGCCTGACCATGGCCGGCTTCGTCGCCAAGGCCCTGCCGAAGAAGGTGGCCGCGCAGTACGACGTCGTGGGCTTCGACCCGCGCGGCGTCGGCAAGAGCGAGCCCGCCCTCACCTGCCGCCCCGGGCACGCCGCCCCGGTGCGCCCCGCGTCCGTACCGAAAACCGCATCCCTGGAGAGGGCCAACCTCACCCGCGCGCGGGCGTTCGCCGCCGCGTGCGCGAAGAAGTACGGGCACCTGCTGCCGTTCATCGACACCGTGAGCGCCGTCAAGGACATGGACGCCATCCGGACGGCCCTCGGCGCCAAGAAGATCAACTACTTCGGCTACTCGTACGGCACCTACCTGGGCGCCGTCTACGCGAAGCTGTACCCGGACCGGGTCCGCCGCATGGCGCTCGACTCCGTGGTCGACCCGACGAAGGTCTGGTACGAGGCCAACCTCACGCAGGACTTCGCCTTCGACGCCCGCCACAAGGCGTTCCTCGCCTGGGTGGCCAAGCACCACAAGGCGTACAAGCTCGGCAAGGACCCGGCGAAGGTCGAGGCCAAGTGGTACGCGATGCACGCCGCCGTCGCCAAGCGGCCGGCCGGCAAGAAGGTCGGCTCGGCCGAGCTCGAGGACACGTATCTGCCCGGCGGCTACTTCAACGGCTACTGGCCGTTCCTCGCCGAGGCCTTCGCGGCGTACGTGAACGACAAGGACTCCGACCCGCTCGTCGAGGCGTACGAGAACTTCGGCGCCGTGGACGCCGCGGGCGAGAACGGCTACTCGATCTACGCCTCCGTGCAGTGCAGGGACGCGGGCTGGCCGCGCGACTGGGGCCGGTGGCGCCACGACAACTGGAAGGTGTACGCGAAGGCGCCCTTCCTGACCTGGAACAACGCCTGGTACAACGCGCCGTGCGCCTTCTGGCCGACCAAGCCGCTGAACCCCACGGAGGTGACCAACGGCTCGGTGCCGCCGGTGCTGCTCCTCCAGGCGACCGACGACGCGGCCACGCCGTACGAGGGCGCGGCCACGCTACACCGCAAGCTGCGCGGGTCGAGCCTGGTCGTGGAGCTGGGCGGCGGCAACCACGGCATCTCGCTGAGCGGGAACGCCTGTCTCGACCGGTATCTGGCGACGTATCTGACCAACGGCAAGGTGCCGCACAGCGGCGGTGAGGTCGACGCGGTGTGCAAGGCGCTCCCCGACCCCAAGCCGGACAGCGCGGGCGCCAGGAGCGCGGCGCCGCGCGGCGGCGAGCTGCACGGGCTGCTCGGCATCCGCGGCTGAACGACAGGCTCCGGCGGGGGCGTTGTCGGACCCGTGGTCCACCATGGGGATCATGAACCGACTGACGCACATCCACGCCCCCGACGGAGTCGCCCCGGCGACGGCGTACACGCACGTCGTGACGGGCACCGGCCGCCTCGTCGCCGTCTCCGGACAGCTCGCCCTCGACGAGGAGGGCAAGCTGGTCGGCGAGGGCGACGCTGCGGCCCAGGCCATGCGGGTCTTCGAGAACCTGCGGCGCTGCCTCGCGGCCGCGGGCGCCACCTTCGACGACGTGATCAAGCTGACGTACTTCGTGACGGACATGGCCCACATGCCCGCGGTGCGCATCGCGCGGGACGCCTATCTGGACCCGGCGCGGCTCCCGGCGTCCTCGGCCATGCAGGTCGCGGGACTCATCGACCCGGCCTTCCTGATGGAGATAGAGGCGCTGGCGGTCGTGCCGGAGGAGGGGGCGACGGGGCCCACGGGGCCGGTGGTCGGCGCCTAGGGCCTGCCTGAGGGGCCGCGCGAGCCGGTGACGGGCGCGGACCCGGGGACAGGCGCGGGTGGCGGTCAGCCGCCGCCCTCGCCCTCGCCCTCGCCCTCGCCCAGCAGCAACAGCGCGCTCTCCCCCGCCAGTTCCTCCGCGTGCGGCGGCAGCTCCTGTCCGCGCCGGACGTGGCGGCGCACGATCGTCAGCGGCATGTCGATCACCGCGAGCGCGACGCGATCGGCGGACCGCGCGCCGTCCGCGCCGAGCGCCGCGCACAGGCCGGTGACGGCCTCGCGCACCCGGTCGTGCCCGGCCCGCGCGCGGGCGGCGCTCGGTCCGGGCCAGTCGCCCTCGCCGAAGTCGGCGGCGCCGTACAGGAGCAGGGCGGCCTCCTTCGGGTGCGCCCGGCTCCAGGCGACGACGTGGACCGCCGCGGCGCGGGCGGCCGCGCGCGGCCCACCCTCGTCGGCGAGGGCCGCGAACCACCCTTCCTGGAAGCCTTCGACGGTCCGCAGCCACACCTCCGCGAGCAGCGCCGCGCGCGACGGGAAGCGGTGGTACACCGAACCGCTGGGCGCGCCGACGGCCTTCGCGACGGCCGCCATCGTGACCGCGGCGGGACCCGCGTCGGCAGCCAGGCCGACGGCGGCGTCGAGAAAGCGGCTTACGTCATACCGGGGTGGCCTCGCCATGTATTGGAGAGTACCCTCCAATTAAATAGAGAGGCCCCTCCAAAACTCGGGAGCCACCATGGCCGTCCTCAACGTCCACGAACGCCTCCTGCCCGCCAAGCCGAGCGAGGTCGGCGCCCTGATCGACGCCCTCGCCACCGCCGACGACCCACTGTGGCCGCGCGCCGACTGGCCGCCCATGGAGCTGGACCGCGGCCTCGCCCCCGGCTCGCGCGGCGGCCACGGACCGGTGCGCTACACGGTCGCGGCGCACGCCCCCCAGCAGTGGGTGCGCTTCACCTTCACGGGACCGCGCGGCTTCGACGGCTTCCACGAGTACTCGGTCCACCCGGTGGACGGCGACGACGGAAGCGCCGTCCTGCGGCACACCCTGGCCATGCGCGCCCGCGGCGCGGCCCGGCTCACCTGGCCGCTCGCGTTCCGCTCCTTCCACGACGCCTGCCTCGAAGACAGCCTGGACCGCGCCGAGTCGGCCCTCACCGGCACGGTGGCGCGCCCCGCCCGCTGGAGCCCGTACGTCCGCTTCCTGCGCCGCATCACGCCCGGCTGACGGCCCTCACGCCGAGACCCGCGCGAGGGCCGCCGACGCCGCCGCCGCGAGGCGCGGGTGGGAGCACGCCGCCGTCAGCACCGGAATCGCCCGCGCGTCCCCCAGCGCGCCGAGCCCCTCCACGCAGGCGAGCGCGACCTTGCCGTACGGGTCGTTGGGCGTCAGGCGCCGCTGGAGCGTGACGATGAGCGCGGGGGCGGACTCGGGGGCGCGCAGTTCCGTGAGCAGCCGCACGGGGTGCAGGGCGTAGGCGACGCGCAGCTCGTTCGTGGCGAGCGCGGCCGCGGCGCGGGCCGTGCGCGGATCGCCGAGCCGGGCGAGCGCGTACGCGGCCGCGGCGCAGCGCGGCGGATCCCGGTGGTTGAGCAGCAGCACGAGCGACTCGAAGGCCCGCCGGTCCCCCGCGGCGCCGAGCCGCACCGCCGCCAACTCGCGGGCCCACAAAGGCTGCCCGGCGGCCTGGAGCACCCCCGCGAGCTCGTCCGGATCACTGACGGCCAGCAGCCTCTCGTACGCGTCCAGCGCTCCCGACGCCGCCGCCTCGCGTCGTAAGCGACCCGTCACCGTCCGCAACTCCGCATCCATGGCGAGGAGCCTAGTCGCGACGGAGGTCACAGACACCGGGGGCTGGCGCGCTCGTTACTCACCGGTTAATCTCATCTGAGCGGGGCACACTCCCCGTACGCAGTTCCTCACAGCTCCTGACGGCCTGGTGACGCAGCCGTCGCGAGTGTTGTCGGTTTGGTACGCACGTACCGCAGGACGACGCGGCCCCGGGACAGGGCCCGTCGGCTCTCCCTCCCTTCGCGCAACCACCGTGCGCCGTACGCCACTTCACGCCCGCCCGCGTGGCCGCCACGCGCGCGTGTCCGCGTGTCGGTGCGCCCCCTGCGCGCGCCCCGCGCGTGCGCCCCTTCAGTCGTCACTCACTTCCTGGAGTCCCCGCATGGACGCTCCCGCCTCGCCCTCCTCCACCGGCACCCCCTCGACTCCGCTGCCCAGGGTCGCCGTGGTCGGTCTCGGCACGATGGGCACCGGCATCGCCGAAGTCCTCGCCGTCGCGGGCCGCGAGGTCATCGGCATCGACATCAGCGAGCAGGCCGCCGCCCACGCCGTCGCCGCCCTGGAGGCCTCGACTGCGCGGGCCGTGCGCCGCGACCGCCTCACCGCGCGGCAGCGCACGCAGGCCCTCGCCCGCTTCCGCACCGTCACCGACCTGCGCGCCGCGGCGGACGCCGACCTGGTGATCGAGGTCGTCCCCGAGTCGTACGAGATCAAGCAGCAGATCTTCCGCGAGCTCGACGGGATCGTGCGCCCGGACACCATCCTCGCCACCGGCACCAACGCGCTGTCCGTCACCCGGCTCGCCGCCGAGTCGGCGCGCCCCGAGCGGGTGTTGGGCCTGCACTTCTTCAACCCGGCGCCCGCGATGAAGCTCGTCGAGGTCGTCTCGTCCGTGCTCACCGCGCCGGCGGCCGTCGCCGCCGTCACCGACCTCGCCGCCGCGCTCGGCAAGGAGCCCGTCTCGGTCGGCGACCGCCCCGGGTTCGTCGCCGACGGGCTGCTCTTCGGCTACCTCAACCAGGCCGCGGCGATGTACGAGGCCAAGTACGCGAGCCGCGAGGACATCGACGCCGCGATGCGCCTCGGCTGCGGACTGCCGATGGGCCCGCTCGCGCTGCTCGACCTGATCGGCGTCGACACGGCCCGCACGGTCCTCGACGCCATGTACGCCGAGTCGCAGGACCGCCTGCACGCGCCCGCGCCGATCCTCAAGCAGCTCAGCGAGGCGGGCCTGACCGGGCGCAAGGCGGGCCGCGGCTTCTACACGTACGCCGAGCCCGACAGCGCGGAGGTGGTGCGCGACGCGCTGACCCCGGCCGAGGGGGCACAGCAGGTGCGGGGCCGCGAGGTGCGCTCCGTCGGCGTGGCCGGTTCCGGGACGATGGCGTCCGGCATCGCGGAGGTCTTCGCGAAGGCCGGGTACGACGTGGTGCTCGCCGCCCGCACCGAGGAGAAGGCGGCCGCGGCCAAGACCCGTGTCGCCAAGTCGCTTTCGCGCTCCGTCGACAAGGGCCGCATGACCGCCGAATCGGCCGCGAAGACCCTCGACCGGATCACGCCGTGCGGCTCCTACGAGGCCTTCGCGGACGTCGACCTCGCCCTGGAGGCGGTCGCCGAGGACCTGGAGGTCAAGCAGCAGCTGTTCGCGACGCTCGACAAGGTCTGCAAGCCGGGCGCGGTCCTCGCCACCACCACGTCATCGCTCCCGGTCGTCGCCTGCGCCCGCGCCACCTCGCGCCCCGGTGACGTGATCGGTCTGCACTTCTTCAACCCGGCGCCCGCGATGAAGCTCGTCGAGGTGGTGCGGACGGTGCTGACCACGGACGAGGTGCACGCGACGGCACGCGAGCTGTGCGCCACGATCAAGAAGCACCCGGTGGACTGTGGCGACCGGGCCGGGTTCATCGTGAACGCGCTGCTGTTCCCGTACCTCAACAACGCGATCAAGATGGTCCAGGAACACTACGCGTCCCTTGACGACATTGACGCGGCGATGAAGCTCGGCGGCGGCTACCCCATGGGCCCCTTCGAGCTCCTGGACGTCGTCGGCCTGGACGTGTCGCTCGCCATCGAGAAGGTCCTGCACCGCGAGTTCCGCGAGCCGGGCCTGGCGCCCGCGCCGCTGCTCGAACACCTGGTGGCCGCGGGCTGCCTCGGCCGCAAGACGGGCCGCGGCTTCCGCGAATATGCCCGGCGCTGACCGGAACGCGGACCCCGCGGCCGGAGCGTATGAAGCCGTGCACTCCGGGCGCACGGACTGGGGCGGGCTGCTCGATCCGTCGGGCAGCCCCGTCCCGCGGGCGCACTCAGCTGCGCACATGCAGTACGTTCAGGGCATGTCCAAGGCCGCCAAGTCCTCCCGTACGACCGCTACGCCCGACGCTCCGGAGAGCGCCGCGGGCAGCCGTGCCGCCGCTCAGCGGCTCAAGATGCGCCGCGAGCTGGCGGCGGCGGCCATGGAGCTCTTCGCGACCAAGGGCTACGAGGCGACGACGGTCGACGAGATCGCCGCCGCGGCCGGGGTCGCCCGGCGCACGTTCTTCCGCCACTTCCGCTCCAAGGAAGAGGCGATCTTCCCCGACCACGACGACACCCTGATCCGTGCGGAGGCCGTGCTCAACGCGGCGCCGGCGCACGAGCACCCGCTCGACACGGTGTGCCGCGGCATCAAGGAAGTCATGAAGATGTACGCGGCGTCGCCCTCGGTCTCCGTGGAGCGGTACCGCCTCACGCGTGAGGTCCCGACGCTGCGCGAGCGCGAGATCGCCTCGGTGGCGCGCTACGAGCGCCTCTTCACGCGCTATCTCCTCGGCCACTTCGACGAGCACGCCCACCATCACGGCAACGACGACCCGCTGCTCGCGGAGGTCGCGGCGTCCGCCGTCGTGACGGCCCACAACCACGTGCTGCGGCGGTGGCTGCGGGCCGGGGGGCAGGGGGACGTGGAGGGGCAGCTGGACCACGCGTTCGGGATCGTGCGGCGGACGTTCGGCACCGGCATCGGCGCCGGGCGCGACGCGGCGTCGCCCGGCGGGCCGCCGGCCACCGTCTCCGACGGTGGCGAGGTCCTTGTCGCCCTCGCCCGCACGGATGCCCCCCTGGACGAGGTCATGCGCACGATCGAAAAGGCCCTCCGCGACCGTTCCTGACCCGCGCCTCGCCCTCAAACGCCGGGCAGGCTGATTTCCCCACCCACCCGCCCTCTTCCAGGGGCTCCGCCCCCGGACCCCCTTCTCTCCGCGCTCCGCGCTCGTCCTCAAACGCCGGACGGGCTGAAATACCCCGGTGGCCGCCGCCCCGGACCGCTGAGCCGGCCTCGCGCTGCGCGCTCGCTTTTCCCCGCCCACCCGCCCCCT
This sequence comes from Streptomyces sp. NPDC059003, assembly GCF_042740445.1. Taxonomy (NCBI): domain Bacteria; kingdom Bacillati; phylum Actinomycetota; class Actinomycetes; order Kitasatosporales; family Streptomycetaceae; genus Streptomyces; species Streptomyces sp. NPDC059003. Next base: position 54,906 of record NZ_JBHYJH010000021.1, read on the forward strand.
CCCGGGAGCGGGGGATATCCAGCCCGCCCGGCGTTTGAGGGCGAGGCGCGAAGCGCCGATGAAGCGGGGTGCCAGGGGCGGCAGCCCCTGGTTTCGGTGAAGGGGTGGGACTGGGGCGCCCCGCGAGGGCACCCGGCCCGCACCCCTCCTGACCTGCAATGATCGATCATCGCTCAGATGAACCCGCGCGATGACAACTGAGAGAAATTGTTGGCACTGAGTGTCTTGCCGACTGGCACGCGGTGTCATACGTTGATGTTGTCCGGGCGGCCGGCGCACGGAGAACCTCCGTACGCCGGCTGTCCCCAAAGGCCACGGCCCGCGCGCCCGGACGCCTGCGTCACAGGCACCCCGCGCCCCACCACGGCGCCGCCAGCACACCGCACCACCTCCGCCGAACCGACGGCACTATCCCGCTTTCAAGGACCACCCCGACGTACCCCTCAGAGCGCTCCCCGCGGGGCGCCCTTCGCCGGAGGCAACCCATGCAGGAAATCCTGGACGCGATCCAATCGCCGGACACGTCGGCCGCCGACTTCGCCGCGCTGCCGCTGCCCGACGCGTACCGCGCGATCACCGTGCACAAGGACGAGACGGAGCTGTTCACCGGGCTCGCCACGCGCGACAAGGACCCGCGCAAGTCCCTGCACCTGGACGAGGTGCCGGTGCCCGAACTCGGCCCGGGCGAGGCCCTGGTGGCCGTCATGGCGTCGTCCGTGAACTACAACTCGGTGTGGACGTCGATCTTCGAGCCGCTCTCGACCTTCGGCTTCCTCGAGCGGTACGGCAAGCTCAGCGAGTTGACGAAGCGTCACGACCTGCCGTACCACGTCATCGGCTCCGACCTCGCGGGCGTCGTCCTGCGCACCGGGCCCGGCGTGAACGCCTGGAAGCCGGGCGACGAGGTCGTCGCGCACTGCCTGTCCGTGGAGCTGGAGTCCAGCGACGGGCACAACGACACGATGCTCGACCCCGAGCAGCGCATCTGGGGCTTCGAGACCAACTTCGGCGGCCTCGCGGAGATCGCGCTGGTCAAGTCCAACCAGCTGATGCCCAAGCCGGGTCATCTGAGCTGGGAGGAGGCGGCCGCTCCGGGGCTCGTGAACTCCACCGCGTACCGCCAGCTCGTCTCCCGCAACGGCGCCGGCATGAAGCAGGGCGACAACGTCCTGATCTGGGGCGCGAGCGGTGGACTCGGGTCGTACGCCACGCAGTTCGCGCTCGCCGGGGGCGCCAACCCCATCTGTGTGGTGAGCAGCCCGCAGAAGGCGGAGATCTGCCGCGCGATGGGCGCCGAGGCGATCATCGACCGCACCGCCGAGGGCTACCGGTTCTGGAAGGACGAGCACCACCAGGACCCCAAGGAGTGGAAGCGGTTCGGCAAGCGGATCCGGGAGCTGACCGGCGGCGAGGACGTCGACATCGTCTTCGAGCACCCGGGCCGGGAGACGTTCGGCGCGTCGGTGTACGTCACGCGCAAGGGCGGGACCATCGTGACCTGCGCGTCCACCTCCGGCTACCAGCACGAGTACGACAACCGCTACCTGTGGATGTCCCTGAAGCGGATCGTCGGCTCGCACTTCGCCAACTACCGCGAGGCCTGGGAGGCCAACCGGCTCGTCGCCAAGGGGAAGATCCACCCCACCCTGTCCAAGGTGTACTCCCTGGAGGAGACCGGCCAGGCCGCCTACGACGTGCACCGCAACCTCCACCAGGGCAAGGTCGGCGTCCTCGCCCTCGCGCCCACCGAAGGACTCGGCGTGCGCGACCCGGAGAAGCGCGCCCAGCACATCGACGCCATCAACCGCTTCCGGAACGTCTGAAGGCGCTGCTAGATGACTGAACGTCAGAAGGACCGGCCGTGGCTCATGCGGACCTACGCCGGTCACTCCACGGCCGAGGCGTCGAACGAGCTGTACCGGCGCAACCTCGCCAAGGGCCAGACGGGCCTCTCGGTCGCGTTCGACCTGCCGACGCAGACCGGCTACGACCCGGACCACATCCTCGCGCGCGGGGAGGTGGGCCGGGTGGGGGTCCCGGTGTCCCACCTCGGGGACATGCGGCGGCTGTTCCAGGACATCCCGCTGGAGCAGATGAACACCTCCATGACGATCAACGCGACCGCCATGTGGCTGCTCGCGCTGTACCAGGTCGTCGCGGAGGAGCAGGGCGTCGACATCACCCAGCTCCAGGGGACGACGCAGAACGACATCGTCAAGGAGTACCTGTCCCGCGGCACGCACGTGTTCCCGCCGGGGCCGAGCCTGCGCCTGACCACCGACATGATCACGTACACGGTGGCGCACATCCCCAAGTGGAACCCGATCAACATCTGCAGCTACCACCTCCAGGAGGCCGGTGCCACGCCGGTGCAGGAGATCGCGTACGCCATGAGCACGGCCATCGCCGTCCTCGACGCCGTGCGCGACTCCGGGCAGGTGCCCGAGGAGCGGTTCGGCGATGTCGTCGCCCGGATCTCCTTCTTCGTGAACGCGGGTGTCCGGTTCATCGAGGAGATGTGCAAGATGCGGGCGTTCGGCCGCATCTGGGACCGGGTGACGCGGGAGCGGTACGGGGTGACCAACCCCAAGCAGCGGCGGTTCCGCTACGGCGTGCAGGTCAACTCGCTCGGCCTGACCGAGGCGCAGCCGGAGAACAACGTCCAGCGCATCGTCCTGGAGATGCTCGCCGTGACGCTGTCGAAGGACGCCCGCGCGCGGGCCGTGCAGCTCCCGGCCTGGAACGAGGCGCTCGGCCTGCCGCGCCCCTGGGACCAGCAGTGGTCGCTGCGCATCCAGCAGGTCCTCGCGCACGAGTCGGACCTGCTGGAGTACGAGGACATCTTCGCGGGCTCGCACGTCGTCGAGGCCAAGGTCGACGCGCTCGTCGAGGAGTGCCTGGCGGAGATGGACCGGATCGAGCAGATGGGCGGCGCGATGGCCGCCGTCGAGTCCGGCTATCTGAAGTCGCAGCTCGTGGCCTCGCACGCGGAGCGCAGGGCGCGCATCGAGGCGGGCGACGAGAAGATCGTGGGCGTCAACGTCTTCGAGGCGACGGAGCCGAGCCCGCTCACCTCCGACCTGGACACGGCGATCATGACGGTCGACCCGGCGGTGGAGGCGCGCGTCGTGGCGGCGGTCAAGGAGTGGCGCACGACGCGCCAGGAGTCCTCCGACCGGCAGGGCGGCGGCGACCCGTTCCACTTCCCGACGGTCCAGCAGACCCTCGACCGGCTCAAGGAGGTCGCGGCCGGGACCGGCAACCTGATGGAGGCCACCCTGGAGTGCGCCCGCGCCGGTGTGACGACCGGCGAGTGGGCGGGCGCCCTGCGGGAGGTCTTCGGCGAGTTCCGGGCGCCCACGGGCGTCTCGGGGGCGCCGGTCGCCGTCACCGCGGAGGCGGGCACGCCGCTGGCCGTGGTGCGCGACAAGGTCGAGAAGACGGCCGCCGACCTCGGCACGGGCAAGCTGCGCTTCCTGGTCGGCAAGCCCGGCCTCGACGGGCACTCCAACGGCGCCGAGCAGATCGCGGTCCGCGCCCGTGACGCCGGGTTCGAGGTCGTCTACCAGGGCATCCGGCTCACGCCCGAGCAGATCGTGGACGCGGCGCTCGCGGAGGACGTGCACGCCGTCGGCCTGTCGATCCTGTCCGGGTCGCACGCGCAGCTCGTGCCGGACGTCCTGCACCGGCTGCGCGCCGCCGGCGCGGGCGACATCCCGGTGATCGCGGGCGGCATCATTCCCAACAGCGACGCCGACGACCTGAAGGCGGCGGGTGTGGCCGCCGTGTTCACCCCCAAGGACTTCGGCATCACGGAGATCATCGGCCGTATCGTCGACGAGATCCGCACAGCGAACCACCTCGACCCCCTGGAGGTCCCCGCATGACCCAGCAGCCCCCGGCTGTGAACCGGCTCCGCCCGCGCCGCTCGTGCCTCGCGGTCCCCGGTTCCAACCCCCGCTTCCTGGAGAAGGCCCAGGGCCTCCCCGCCGACCAGGTGTTCCTCGACCTGGAGGACGCGTGCGCGCCGCTCGCCAAGCCGGAGGCGCGGCACACGATCGTCAAGTTCCTCAACGAGGGCGACTGGACGGGCAAGACCCGGGTCGTGCGCGTCAACGACTGGACGACCGAGTGGACGTACCGCGACGTCGTGACCGTCGTCGAGGGTGCGGGTCCGAACCTTGACTGCATCATGCTGCCCAAGGTCCAGGACGCCCAGCAGGTCGTGGCCCTCGACCTGCTGCTCACGCAGATCGAGAAGACGATGGGCTTCGAGGTCGGCCGGATCGGCATCGAGGCGCAGATCGAGAACGCCAAGGGCCTGATCAACGTTGACGAGATCGCGGCGGCCTCGTCACGTCTTGAGACGATCATCTTCGGCCCGGCCGACTTCATGGCGTCGATCAACATGAAGTCGCTCGTCGTGGGCATGCAGCCGCCCGGCTACCCGGCGGACGCGTACCACTACATCCTGATGCGCATCCTGATGGCCGCCCGCGCCCATGACCTCCAGGCGATCGACGGCCCCTTCCTCCAGATCAAGAACATCGACGGCTACAAGGAGGTCGCCCAGCGCGCGGCCGCCCTCGGCTTCGACGGCAAGTGGGTCCTTCACCCGGGCCAGGTGGAGGCCGCCAACGAGGTGTTCTCGCCGTCGCAGGAGGACTACGACCACGCCGAGCTGATCCTGGACGCGTACGAGTACTACACGTCCGAGGCGGGCGGCAAGAAGGGCTCGGCGATGCTCGGCGACGAGATGATCGACGAGGCGAGCCGGAAGATGGCGCTCGTCATCTCCGGGAAGGGCCGTGCGGCGGGCATGCGGCGCACGTCGGCGTTCGAGGCTCCGGAGGCGTAAGGGACATGCAGTTCGGCCGCACCTACGAAGAGTTCGAAGTCGGCGCCGTGTACAAGCACTGGCCCGGCAAGACGGTCACCGAGTACGACGACCACCTCTTCTGTCTGCTCACCATGAACCACCACCCGCTGCACCTGGACAGCAACTACGCCGAGAGCACCACCGACTTCGGCAAGAACGTCGTGGTCGGGAACTACGTCTACTCCCTGCTGCTCGGCATGTCCGTGCCGGACGTCTCCGGCAAGGCGATCGCGAACCTGGAGATCGAGTCGCTCCGGCACGTGGCGCCGACGTTCCACGGCGACACGATCTACGGCGAGACGACGGTCCTCGACAAGACGCCGTCCAGGTCCAAGAGCGACCGCGGCATCGTCCATGTGGAGACCAAGGGGTACAAGCAGGACGGCACCCTCGTGTGCGTGTTCCGGCGCAAGGTCATGGTGCCCACGGAGACGTACATCAAGGAGCGCGGCGGCGAGCAGCCCGGCCGCCCGGAACTCAAGCAGCAGGAGAAGTGAGGCAGACATGACCCGACTCGCCCAGACCGCCGGGCTCACCGACGTCCAGCGGGAAATCCTGTCCACCGTCAGGGAATTCGTCGACAAAGAGATCATCCCGGTCGCGACGGAGCTCGAGCACCGCGACGAGTACCCGCAAGCGATCGTGGACGGCCTCAAGGAGTTGGGCCTGTTCGGCCTGATGATCCCCGAGGAGTACGGCGGCCTGGGCGAGTCCCTCCTGACGTACGCGCTGTGCGTGGAGGAGATAGCGCGCGGCTGGATGTCGGTGTCCGGCATCATCAACACCCACTTCATCGTGGCGTACATGATCAAGCAGCACGGCACGCAGGAGCAGAAGGACCACTTCCTGCCACGCATGGCGACGGGCGAGGTGCGCGGCGCGTTCTCCATGTCGGAGCCGGGGCTCGGCTCGGACGTGTCGGCGATCACGTCGAAGGCGGTCAGGGACGGCGAGGAGTACGTCCTCAACGGTCAGAAGATGTGGCTGACGAACGGAGGCTCGTCAACGCTGGTCGCCGTGCTCGTCAGAAGTGACGAAGGCCACCCCGAGGGGACGGCGCCGCACAAGTCGATGACGACGTTCCTCGTGGAGAAGGAGCCCGGCTTCGGCGAGGTCCGCCCCGGCCTGACCATTCCCGGCAAGATCGAGAAGATGGGCTACAAGGGGGTCGACACCACCGAGCTGATCATGGATGGCCTGCGCATTCCGGCCAATCGCGTGCTCGGCGGCGCCACCGGCCGAGGGTTTTACCAAATGATGGACGGTGTCGAGGTGGGCCGCGTGAACGTAGCGGCGCGTGGCTGCGGCGTCGCGCAGCGTGCCTTCGAGTTGGGTGTCTCATATGCCCAGCAACGCCACACTTTTGGTAAGCCCATCGCTCAGCACCAGGCAATTCAGTTCAAGCTTGCCGAGATGGCTACCAAGGTCGAGGCCGCCCATGCGATGATGGTCAATGCAGCACGCAAAAAGGATTCCGGGGAGCGAAACGACCTCGAAGCAGGGATGGCGAAGTACCTGGCATCCGAATACTGCAAGGAAGTCGTAGAGGACGCGTTCAGGATCCACGGTGGCTACGGCTTCTCGAAGGAGTACGAGATCGAGCGTCTCTACCGAGAGGCACCGATGCTGCTGATCGGTGAAGGTACCGCCGAGATCCAGAAAATGATCATTGGCCGACGACTCCTCGAAGAGTATCGATTCCAGGGCTGAATGTCCGACTTGGGGTGATTTCTTCGAGATCAAATCGAGAAGAAGATCACACCCAGTCAGCACGCACCGGCGGCCGACTCGGCTTCCTGGCTTGCCCAGTTGTGGCTCGCAACCGATACGATCCCGGGAAAGCCGCCGTCCCCCCGTATGCAGTGCGGCATCATCCGCTACGAAGGTCATCCATGCCCCACAGCCAAACCTCTGCACCTCGCGACAGCCTGGCCGGCGTACGCCTCGCGCGCGGAGCATCGCCGTGGCTCCTGCCGACCGTCGCCACCGCGGCTCTCAGCCTGGCCCGCGCGCGGCGGTCCAAAGGCGCCGCGGCCCTCGCCGTGCCCGCCACCGCGCTCGCTGCGGGCATGCTGTGGTTCTTCCGCGACCCCGAGCGTGAGATCACCCAGGGCAGGGTCGTCTCACCGGCCGACGGCGTCGTCCAGAGCATCATGCCGTGGAAGGACGGGCGCACCCGCGTCGCGATCTTCATGAGCCCGCTGAACGTCCACGTCAACCGCGCTCCCCTGGCCGGCACGGTGACGTCCGTCGAGCACATCCCGGGCGGTTTCGTCCCGGCGTTCAACAAGGAGAGCGAGAACAACGAGCGCGTTGTCTGGCACTTCGACACCGAGCTCGGCGACATCGAGATGATCCAGATCGCGGGCGCGGTGGCCCGCCGCATCGTGCCGTACGTGCCGCAGGGCACGAAGGTGGAGCAGGGCGAACGGATCGGCCTGATCCGCTTCGGCTCGCGCGTCGACATCTACCTGCCCGAGGGCGTCGAGGTGGACGTCGAAGTGGGTCAGAAGACCGTGGCTGGGGTGACTCGCATTGACCGTGACTGATCCCGAGACACAGGCGGGCTGGGTGCCCGAGGCCGTCGAGACCGGGGTGGACGACACCGAAGAGGACATGCCGCTCTCGCTGCGCCTCTCAATAGCGGACACCCTCACGCTCGGTAACGCCACGTGCGGTTTCATGGCGGTGTACTTCACCACCACCGGCATCCTCATCCCCCACCTCACGGGCAGTGACGAGTCCGGGATGGCCCGGCACAGCGCGGCCACGGCCGTGATCCTGATGCTGTGCGCGGCGGTCTTCGACCTGTTCGACGGGCTCGTGGCGCGCAAGCTGCGCAGCTCCCCGATGGGCGCGGAGCTCGACAACCTCTCCGACCTGATCAGTTTCGGGCTCGCGCCCGCGTACTTCGTGCTCGTGTACGGGATGGTCGCCGACGACGCCCATCAGCGGGTCGCGGCGGTCGGGGCGATCGTGGTGCTCCTGGCGGTGGTGCTGCGGCTTGCGAGATTCTCGTGCGTGACGCTGCGGGACGGTGTGTTCCAGGGCATGCCGTCGCCGTTCGGCGCGCTCACGGTCGTGTCGATCGTGCTCCTCGAGCTGCCCTTCGTGGCGACGCTGCTCGCCATCTTCGGCACGGCCTGGCTGATGGTCAGCCGCGTCGAGTACCCGAAGCCGCGGGGGCCCCTCGCGGTGGCGATGCTGGCGTGGATCGTCTCGGCCATGGGGCTGCTCGCCGCGTGGGCCTTCGACGCGCCCGGTGGTCAGCTGCTCCTGCAGACGGGCTGCGCGCTGCAGCTGGTCCTCGGGGCCGTGATCCCGCTGTTCGCGACGGCTCGGAGGGTGAACAACTTCCGGGACAATCGGCGTGAGGCTCGGGCGACGCAGTTGCCCTAGCGGCGCTTGTGCGGTGCCGGGTGGGCCCGAACCTGTTGGTTCGGGCCCACCCGGTTTTTTTGTTGCCCTGCCGCCCTGCGGGACGACTGCCCACAGCCACGCCCCTGGTTCAGGTGAGGTAGTCCTCGGCCACGCGGGACGCCAGTTCCTCCAGGATCGGGCCCGCCTCCGTCATGCAGCGCGTCACGTCGGGCTCGACCTCCGTGAGGGCGTACGCGCGGCGGATGCCCGCCGCGCCCAGGGCCGACGCCGGGAGGGCCAGGCGGCCGCAGACCGCGACGACGTCGATCCCGGCGGCCCGTGCGGCCGCCGCCACCCCCGCGGGGGCCTTGCCGTGCAGCGTCTGCTCGTCCAGGGACCCCTCACCGGTGATGACGAGCCGCGCGCCGGCGAGCGCGGGCGCGAAGCCGAGGGCGTCCAGCATGACCTCGATGCCCGGCCGGAACGACGCCCCGAGCCCGGCGAGCGCCCCGTAGCCGACGCCGCCCGCGGCCCCGGCGCCCGGCGCGTCCGCGTACTCAACAGCACGGGGCCCGACGGACTCCGCGAGGACCCGCGCGAAGTGGGCGAGCGCCGCGTCGAGCGTGGCGACGTCCTGTGGAGAGGCGCCCTTCTGCGGCCCGTACACCGCGGGCGCCCCCTTGGGCCCCGTCAGCGGGTTGTCGACGTCGCTCGCGAGGACGATCCCGACGTCCGCGAGCCGCGGGTCGAGCCCGGACAGGTCGGCGGTCACCAGGTCCCGCAGCGGTCCGCCGCCGGGCGCAACGGGCGCCCCGTCCGCGTCCAGGAACCGCCCGCCGAGCGCGGCCAGCATCCCGGCGCCCCCGTCGGTCGTCGCGCTGCCGCCGACCCCGAGGACGACGCTGTGCGCGCCCGCGTCCAGGGCGGCGCGGATCAGCTCGCCCGTGCCGTACGTCGTCGCGGTGAGCGGCGCGAACGTGCCCTCCGGGAGCAGCTGGAGCCCCGACGCCTCGGCCATCTCCACCACGGCCGTGCCGTCCCGCAGCGCGAACGCCGCGACGACCTCGCTGCCGAGCGGCCCGGTGACCCGCACCTCCCGGCGCTCGAAACCGGCCGCGACCGCCGCCGCGACCGTGCCGTCACCGCCGTCCGCGACGGGCAGCGCCCGCACCGGCAGGTCCGGCACGACCCGGCGCAGGCCCGCCGTCACGCGCTGCGCGACCTGGACGGCCGTGAGCGACCCCTTGAACTTGTCCGCGGCGATCAGCACATGTCCACGGTCCCGGCCGCCTCCGGTCCCCGCGGCGTCTCCCCCGTCGTGCGCTGTCGTCACTCCAGCGTCCGCCACCGTGCATTCCCCTTGCTTCCGGGCCTTGCTCGCGTCAAGGCAGTCGCGCCGCAGCGACCATAACCGCAGGAGGGGCCCCCTGCCCAGGGGTGATCGAGGGGGGCCGCGCGATGGCATCGGCGCTGACCAGGGGCGGCACGGACGCTGCCCCTGGGGCGGGCCCGTACGCCCGGTGCGCGATCCCGCCACGCCGTGCCCCCGGCGCGGCCCACCACCGCGCGCTCCGGCCCGGAATTCGGTACACCGGTTCCATGACGCTGACGTCGCAAGGCTCGACACTCGCGGACCGCGTCCACGGCGGCTGGCTCGGCAGGATCGCGGGCAACATGCTCGGCAAGCCCGTCGAGCGCGGCGACTACTGGACCCGTGAGCACATCGACCGCTATCTGCGGCTCACCGACGCGCTGCCCCTCACCGACTACCTGCCCGCGCCCCCGCCGGGCGCCACCGGCTTCGAGATGCGCCCCGAGTGGCACAGGTGCGTGCGCGGCCGGATCCACGGCAGCTGCCGCGACGACGACGTGGACTACGCGATCCTCGGTCTCGAACTGCTGCGGTCGCACGGCTTCGGCTTCACCACGGAGCAGGTGGGCGAGCTGTGGCTGCTGCGGCTCCCCTATCTGCAGACGTTCACGGCGGAGCGCGCCGCGTACCGCAATCTCGCGAACGGCCTCAAGCCGCCTCTCACGGCTACGTACGACAATCCGTACCAGGAGTGGATCGGCGCCCTCATCCGCGCCGACGTCTTCGGCTGGACCTGCCCCGGCGACCCGCGCAGGGCCGCGGGGCTCGCCCGCCGCGACGCGGCGCTCTCGCACACCGGCAACGGCGTGTACGCGGCCATGTGGGCGGCGGCGCTGATCGCGGCCGCGTTCACCGCGCCGGGGCCGCGGGACGCCCTGGACCGCGCGCTCGCCGTGATCCCGGCGAGCAGCCGCTTCGCGCGCACGGTGCGCCGGGTCATGGCCCTGCACGAGGCCCGTCTGGGCTGGGCGGAGACCCTCGCCACCCTGGAGCGGGAGACGGCCGGGCTCGGCTGGATCCACGCCGTGCCGAACGCCGCCGTCATCACGGCGGGGCTGCTGTACGGCGACGGGGACTTCACGCGGACGATCGCCCTGACGGTGCGCGGCGGCCTGGACACGGACTCGAACGGCGCGACCGCCGGATCGGTCGCGGGCGTGCTGTGCGGCGCCGCGGCGGTGCCCGCGCAGTGGCGCGAGCCGCTGGAGGACCGGGTCAGGAGCGCGGTGTTCGGGTACGACGGGACGCGCATCAGTGAACTCGCGGCCCATACAACCGAATTGGCCGAAACATCCGCTTTCGCCAGCGAGTGATCGCCGCGGCTACCCTTCCCTTCGTGACCACTCTCGACTACGCCACCTACATCGCGGGCCTCCCCCGCGTCCTCGTCGGCGCCGCCGCGCTCCTCCGCGACGCCGCGGGGCGCCTGCTCCTCGTCGAGCCCAACTACCGCGAGGGGTGGGCGCTTCCGGGCGGGACCGTCGAGTCGGACGACGGGGAGACGCCCCGGCAGGGGGCGCTCCGCGAGACCGCCGAGGAGGTCGGCCTGGACGTCGAGCTCGGCCGGCTGCTCGCGGTCGACTGGGTGCCGGGGACGGACCGGCGGCCTCCGCTGGTGGCGTATCTGTACGACGGCGGGGTGCTCGCCGACGAGCGGTTCAAGGCGATCCGGCTCCAGGAGGAGGAGCTGTTGTCGTGGCGCCTGGTGGCCCGCGAGGAGCTGCCGTCGTATCTGTCGGAGCCGCTCGCGCGCCGGGTGCTCGCCGCGCTCGACGCGCTGGAGGCGGGCACGGGCGCGGTGGAGCTGGAGGACGGCCACCCGGTCGGCTGACCGGGGGCCTGGAGACGGCTGACCGGAGCCCTAGAACAGTGCCGTGCCGCTCTCGAACTCCAGGAGGCGGCGCTTGCGGTCGAGGCCGCCGCCGTATCCGGTGAGGCTGCCGTTCGCGCCGACGACGCGGTGGCAGGGGACGATGACGCCGATGGGGTTCTTGCCGTTGGCGAGGCCGACGGCGCGCGACGCGGCGGGGTTGCCCAGGGCGTCGGCCAGTTGACCGTACGTACGGGTCTGCCCGTACGGGATCTTCAGGAGCTGCTGCCAGACCGAGCGCTGGAACGGCGTGCCGTCCAGGCTCAGCGGCAGGTCGAACTCCCTGAGCTCACCGGCGAAGTAGGCGGCGAGCTGGGCGGTCGCCTCGCCGAAGGCGTCCGGGTCGCGGTCGCCGAAGGTCTCGTCGGCGGGGCGGTGGCGCTGCTCGGTCATGTACAGGCCGCTGAGGGTGCCGTCGGTCGCGACGAGCGTGAGCGGCCCGTAGGGGCTGTCGATGACGGTGTGCGTGCGGTGCATGGTGATCACGTCCCGGTCGGTCGGGTCACTGGGGGATGTGGTTGATGGCGTGGTCGTCGGTGGCCCACAGGTACTGGACGGCGTACGCGCGCCACGGGCGCCAGGCCGCCGCGCGGGCGGTCAGCGCGGCGGGCGTGTGCGGCAGGCCGAGCCCCTGGGCGGCCCGCCGGATGCCGAGGTCGGACGGCAGGAACGCGTCCGGGTCGCCGAGCGCCCGCATCGCGATGACCTCCGTCGTCCAGGGGCCGAAGCCCGGCAGTGCGGCGAGCTGGGCGCGGGCCCGCTCCCAGTCGTTCTCGACGCCGAGCCGGAGCGTGCCGTCGGCGAGGTGGCGTACGAGCGTCGTGAGGGTGGTGCGGCGGCTGCGGGGCAGCGCGAGGGACTCCGGGTCGAGCGCGGCGAGGGCCTCCGGCGCGGGGAACAGGTGGGTCAGGCCGCCCTCCGGGTCGTCGACCGGCTCGCCGTGGGCGGTGACGAGGCGGGCTGCGTGCGTACGGGCGGCGGCCGTGGACACCTGCTGCCCCAGGACCGCCCGGACGGCGAACTCGGCCTCGTCCACGGTGCGCGGCACCCGCCGCCCCGGCGCCTTGTCGACGAGCGGCGCGAGCAGCGGGTCGGCGCGCAGCTGGCCGTCGACGGCGACGGGGTCGGCGTCCAGGTCGAGCATGCGCCGGCAGCGGCTGATGGCGATGGTCAGGTCGCGCGGGTCGGTGAGCGTGAGGCGGCAGCCGATGTGGTCGGGGTGCGGGGTGAGGGCCACGATGCCGTGCCCGTACGGCAGCCGCAGCGTGCGGCGGTACGCGCCGTCGCGCCACTCCTCGACTCCCGGGACGGCGGTGGCGATGAGGTGGCCGAAGAGGTTGTCGGGGTTGAGCGGGGCGCGGAAGGGCAGCCGCAGGGTGATCGTGGCGGGCGTGCCGTCCGGGGCCGGTGCCGCCCCGGCCCCGGTGGTGGCCGCCGTGCCCCGCTTGGCGGCGCGGGTGCGCAGCTCGCCGGGGGCGAGCGCGAAGACCTCGCGCACCGTGTCGTTGAACGTGCGGATCGAGGAGAAGCCCGCCGCGAAGGCGATCTGCGCCATGGGCAGCGCGGTCGTCTCGATGAGCAGCCGCGCGGTCTGCGCGCGCTGGGCGCGGGCGAGCGCCAGCGGTCCGGCGCCGAGCTCGGCGAGCAGCTGGCGCTCGACCTGGCGGGTGCTGTAGCCGAGGCGGGCGGCGAGGCCGGGTACGCCCTCACGGTCGACGACGCCGTCCCCGATGAGCCGCATGGCGCGGGCGACGGCGTCGGCCCGCTGGTTCCACTCCGGCGAGCCGGGACTGCAGTCCGGGCGGCAGCGCTTGCAGGCCCGGAATCCGGCCTGCTGGCAGGCGGCCGCGCTCGGGTAGAAGCTCATGTTCTCGGGCTTCGGCGGCACGACCGGGCAACTGGGCCGACAGTAGATGCGGGTCGTCAGGACGGCGGTGAAGAACCATCCGTCGAACCGCGCGTCCTTGGACTGCACGGCCCGCACACAGCGCTCGAAGTCCCCGTACATCCCTGCGGGCGCGGCTGGTTGGGGGGTGGGGGTGCTGTGGGCGGTGGGGGTGCTGTGGGCGGTGGGGGTGCTGTGGGCGGTGGGGGTGGGGTCGCAGGTGGGGGCGGGTTCGGGTTCGGGTGCGGGGTCTGGTGCGGGCTGAGGGTCAGGTGCGGGCCGGGACTTGGAGGCGGGGCGCGGCCGGGATGCGGCGCTCGGCTCGAACGCGGGCCCGGAGTCGGGTGCGGGGTGAGGCGCGGAAGCGGGCTGGGACTTGCGCGCGGTACGCGGCTGGGACGCGCGGGACGCCTTGGGCGCGGCATGCGCCTTGGGTT
>NZ_JBHYJH010000021.1:68807-77301 GCF_042740445.1 Streptomyces sp. NPDC059003
CCTTGGGTGCGGCATGCGCCTCGGGCATGGAGTGTGACTCGGGCGCGGGAGTGGGTGCGAGCCCGGACCCGGGGGCGGGGCGCAGCCGGGACGCGGCGCTCGACCCGAGCGCGGGCCCGGAGTCGGGTGCGGGGTGCGGCGCGGAGGCGGGCTGGGACTTGCGCGCGGTACGCGGCTCGGATGCGCGGGACGCCTTGGGCGCGGCATGCGCCTTGGGTGCGGCATGCGCCTTGGGTGCGGCATGCGCCTCGGGCATGGAGTGTGACTCGGGCGCGGGAGTGGGTGCAAGCCCGGACCCGGGGGCAGGGCGCAGCCGGGACGCGGCGCTCGACCCGAGCGCGGGCCCGGAGTCGGGTGCGGGGTGCGGCGCGGAGGCGGGCTGGGACTTGCGCGCGGTACGCGGCTCGGATGCGCGGGACGCCTCGGGCACGGAGTACGCCTTGGGTGCGGCGTGCGCCTCGGGCGTGGGATGCGCCTCAGGCGCGGTGTGCGACTCGGGCGCGGCATGCAGCCCGGGCGTGGCGTGCGGCTCGGGTGCGGGATGGGTCTCCGGCATGGCATGCGCCTCAGGTGCGGGATGGGGCTCGGGCGGGGCCGGGGTCGTGGGCGGCATGGGTTTAGCTTCGGGGATCCCCGCCCCTGGGGGCTGGCGGGAATCCGACATCAAGGTTGCGCTGCCAGGGCGGCGCCGAAGGCCTCGTACGCTGTCGCGTCGAAGAGGACGAAGCGCACCTCGTCCACCACCGTGCCCGCTGTGCCCTCCGCCAGGGTCTCGCGGACCGCGCGGACGGCGATCCGGGCGGCGTCGTCCAGGGGCCAGCGGTACACCCCGGTGGAGATCGCCGGGAAGGCGACGGTGCGGGCGCCGAGCTCGGCGGCGAGGTCCAGGGACGTGCGGTAGCAGGAGGCGAGCAGGTCCGAGCGGTCGTCGGTGGCCGACCAGACGGGTCCGACGGTGTGGATGACGTGCGCGGCGTCCAGGCGGCCCGCCGTCGTGGCGACGGCCCGCCCGGTCGGCAGTCCCTTCCCGTACCGCGAGGCACGCAGGGCACGGCACTCGGCGAGGATGTCGGGGCCACCACGGCGGTGGATGGCGCCGTCGACTCCGCCGCCCCCGAGGAGCGAGGAGTTCGCCGCGTTCACCAGAGCGTCGGCGGTCTGCTCCGTGATGTCGCCCTGGACGAGCGTGATGCGGGCGGTCATCGGTCCTCCCTCAGGTGCTTCCAGACAGCCTTCGCGGCGTTGTGCCCGGACATGCCGTGCACCCCGGGGCCCGGCGGGGTCGCGGACGAGCAGATGAAGACGGCCGGGTGCCGGGTGCGGTACGGGAACGGGGTGAGCCGGGGCCGCAGCAGCAGCTGGAGTCCGCTCGCGGCGCCGCAGGCGATGTCGCCGCCCACATAGTTCGCGTTGCGCGCGGCGAGCTGGGGCGGGCCCGCGGTGGCGCGGGCGAGCACGCGGTCGCGGAAGCCGGGCGCGAACCGCTCGAGCTGCCGCTCGACGGCGTCCGTCAGGTCACCGCGCCAGCCGTTCGGCACGTGCCCGTACGCCCAGAAGACCTGCTTGCCCTCGGGGGCGCGGGACGGGTCGGCGACGCCGGGCTGGACGGTGATCAGGAACGGGACGTCGGGCGCGCGGCCCTCGCGGGACGCGGCGCGCAGCGCGGTGCCGATCTCCCGGCTGCTCGATCCGACCTGCACGGTCCCCGCGACGCGCGCCTCGGGCGCGGTCCACGGCACGGGCCCGTCGAGCGCGTAGTCGAGCTTGAAGGCGGCGGCGCCGTACCGGAACCGGTCGTAGGAGCGGCCGAGGCCCGCGATCCGGGCGAGCGCGGTGGGTGAGGTGTCGAAGACGTACGCGCGGGCGGGCGGCAGGTCGTCGAGGCGCTTGACCTCGTACCCGGTGTGCAGGGTGCCGCCGAGGTCCTTCAGGTACGCGGCGAGCGCGTCGCTGATCGACTGGGAGCCGCCGCGCGCGACCGGCCACCCGCGCGCGTGGGCGGCGAGGGCGAAGACCAGGCCGACGGCGCTGGTCGCGAAGCCGCCCAGGGGCGCGATGACATGGGCGACGAGCCCGGCGAACAGGGCCCGCGCCCGGTCGTCGTGGAACCGCCGGGTCAGCAGGGTCGACGGCGGCAGGCCGACGAGCCCGAAGCGGGCGAGCAGCACCGGGTCGCGCGGCAGCGCGGTCAGCGGCAGCGCCATGAAGTCCCGCACCAGGGCATCCCAGTGGGGCAGGAAGGGCTCGACGAGCCGTCGGTACGCGCCCGCGTCGCGCGGTCCGAAGGAGGCGGCCGTCTCGGCGACGGAGCGCGCGAGGACGGCGGCGGTGCCGTCGGGGAACGGGTGCGCCATCGGGAGGCGGGGGTGGGCCCACTGAAGGCCGTACCGCTCCAGGGGCAGGGCGCGGAACGCCGGTGAGTTGATGCCGAGGGGGTGCGCGGCCGAGCACGGGTCGTGCCGGAAGCCGGGCAGCGTGAGCTCTTCGGTGCGGGCGCCGCCTCCGATGGTGTCGTTGGCCTCGAAGACGGCCACCGAGAATCCGCGGCGGGCCAGCTCGACGGCGGCGGTCAGACCGTTCGGTCCCGCCCCCACGACGGCGGCATCGAGCATCGAGGGCACCTTCGGACTCCTTTGTCAGCCGGTGGCCGGTGCCGCACAGGATATGCCGGAGCACCGACAACGACCGGTCTGCGGGCCACCGGACAGCGGTCAGGCCCCGTCCGCCAGCGCGGCCGCGACCCGGCGGGCCGTGGCCTCGTCCCGCGCCGCGGTGAACGGCAGTGCGTTGCCCCCGGTGATGGCGAAGGGCACGCCGTCGCGCGTGAGGTGGGCGCCGCCCGCCTCCTCGACCAGGAGCAGGCCCGCCGCGTGGTCCCAGGCGAGCTCCCAGCTGAACGCCACGGCGTCGAGCTCGCCCCGGGCGACGGCCAGGTACTCCAGGCCCGCGGAGCCGCAGGGGCGGGGCGCGAAGCCGTCGGCGCGCAGGCCGAGCAGGGCGCGCTTCTGGTCGTCGGTCGTGAAGTCCGGGTGGGAGGTGGCCACCGTGAGGGCGCTGCCGGGCTCGGGGGAACCGGCGCTCAGGGGCTCGCCGTTCAGCGTCGCGCCCCTGCCGCGGATCGCCACCGCGCACGCGTCGAGCGCCGGAGCGTACGTCCAGGAGGCGAGGACCACGCCGTCCAGGGCGAGCGCGACCAGCGTGCAGAAGCCGGGGTCGCCGTGCACGAACTGGCGTGTCCCGTCGACGGGATCGACGATCCACACCGGGGCGGAGCCGGATATCGCGTCGTACGTCGCCGGGTCGGCGTGCACCGCCTCCTCGCCGACGACGACGGAGCCGGGGAGCAGCGCCGTCAGCTCGCGGGTGAGGAACTCCTCGGCGAGGCGGTCGGCGACCGTGACCAAGTCGTGCGGGCCGCTCTTCTGTACGACGTCGGCGGCGGCGAGCTGCCGGAACCGCGGGGTGATCTCCGCGGCCGCGGCCTTCCGGATCACGTGCTCCACGTCGGCGGCCTGACGTGCGAGAAAGTCGTCGATGCTTTCCTTGATTACCTGCGTTTCGATCATGCCTCCATGAGAGCACGCCGCACTGACATCCCGTGCGCGAGGGGTGAACAAGGGGTGGAATCCGGGTGAAACCGCACCTTCCCGGGGACACGCCGCCTCCCCGGGGACACGCCGCCTCTCCGGAGACACGACGCCTCCCCGGGGCGCGCCGTCACCGCCCCACCGCGTACCCCTGCATCCCCCTCGGATTGGCCGCCGCCGACAGGATCCCGGTGCGCGGGTCCCGCGCGACCGCGCAGAGCCGCCCCTCCGACCAGGCGTCCCCCACGGTGACGTCGTGCCCGCGGGCCCGCAGCCCCGCCACGACGGCCGGGTCCGTGCGGGCCTCGACGGTGACGCTGCCGGGGCGCATCCCGCGCGGAAAGAAGGAGCTGGGGAAGGAGTCGTTGTGCCAGTTCGGGGCGTCGACGGCGCCCTGGAGGTCGAGGCCGCCGCGGACGTCGGCGCGGAGCGCGACCGCGAGGAAGAAGTGCACCTGCCACTGGTCCTGCTGGTCGCCTCCGGGGGTGCCGAAGGCGAGCACGGGGACGCCGTCCTTGAGGGCGAGCGACGGGGTGAGCGTGGTGCGGGGGCGGCGCCCCGGGGTGAGGGAGCTCGGCAGGCCCTCCTCCAGCCAGGTCATCTGGAGCCGGGTGCCGAGCGGGAAGCCGAGCTCCGGGACGACGGGGTTGGACTGGAGCCAGCCGCCCGACGGCGTGGCCGCGACCATGTTGCCCCAGCGGTCGACGACGTCCAGGTGACAGGTGTCGCCGTGGGTGGCGCCGTCCCCGGCCACCGTCGGTTCACCGGCGCCCGCGGCGGCAACGGTGCCCGCGTACCCCAGCGGGTCGAACGGCGGCTCGCCGGCCGCGACCGCCCGCGCGTGGGCGGCCAGTTTCGCCGTGCGGCCGCCCGGCGACCCCGGCCTGAGTTCGTACGACGCCTCGGCCCCGACGAGCCGCCGCCGCTCGGCGCTGTAGGTGTCGGAGAGCAGGTCGTCCAGGGGGACGTCGGCGGCGTCGCCGTACCAGGCCTCGCGGTCGGCCATGGCGAGCTTGCAGCCCTCGACGAGCAGGTGCACGTACGCGGCGGAGCCGTAGGCGGGCAGGTCGGGCGGGAGCAGGGCGAGCTGCTGGAGGAACGCGGGCCCCTGGCTCCAGGGGCCCGCCTTGCACAGCGTCCAGCCCCGCCAGTCGTAGGTCACCGGGTCCTCGTACGTCGCCGACCAGGCGGCGAGGTCGGTGGCCGTGAGCGGGCCCCGGTGGCGCCTGCCGCTGGTGTCCAGGGTGGGCCGCGCGGCCTGGCGCACCAGGGCCTCGGCGATGAACCCGGACCGCCACACCGCGCGGGCGGCCTCGATCTGGGCGGTCCGGTCGGCGCCGCCCGTGTGCTCCGCCTCGTCGATCAGGCGCCGCCAGGTGGCGGCCAGGCTCGGATTGCGCAGCAGCGTGCCCGGCGCGGGCGCCGAGCCGCCCGGCAGGTACACCTCCGCCGACGACGTCCACTCGGTCTCGAACAGCTCCCGTACGGTCTCGACGGTCTCGCCGACGCGCTCCACGGGCGGGTGCCCGTCCTCGGCGTACCCGATGGCGTACTCCAGGACGTCGGCGAGCGGCTTCGTGCCGTGGTCGCGCAGGAGCAGCATCCACGCGTCGAAGGCGCCGGGCACGGCGGCCGCGAGCGGTCCCGTGCCCGGCACCCGGTCGAGCCCGAGCTCGTCCCGGTAGTGGGCGATCGTGGCCCCCTGGGGCGCGACGCCCTGTCCGCACAGGACCCGTACGGGCCCGCCCGCGGGCGCGAGGATGATCGGCACCTCGCCCGCGGGGCCGTTGAGGTGCGGCTCGACGACGTGGAGCACGAAGCCCGCGGCGACGGCGGCGTCGTACGCGTTGCCGCCGTCCTCGAGGACGGCCATCGCGGACTGCGAGGCGAGCCAGTGGGTGGAGGACACCATGCCGAAGGTGCCCTGGAGCGTGGGACGCGTGGTGAACATGCGCCGCAGGCTAGCTCTGGCCGCCGCGAACCGGGCCGCCAGGTACCGGCGTTCGCGTCGGCACGGAGGCCAGGCCGTGGGTCCGGGCCCGCCGCGCCGTGGCCGCCCGGTCCCGGGTGCCGAGCTTCCGGTAGACGGACTGGAGGTGCTTCTGCACGGTGTGCACCGAGATGCCGAGGCGGCGTCCGATGGCCGCGGCGGTCAACTCGTCGGCGAGCAGGCTCAGTACGGTCCGCTCCCTCGGGGTGAGGTCGCTGCCGGGCGCCGTGTCCTCGGGGACAGGGCCGCGCGCGCGTCGCCCGCTGCCCGGGGAGTCGGCCGCGCGCCACCGGCCGAGCAGCTCGGCCTGTGCGTCGACGCCCGCGAGCAGGGGCTGGACGCGCCGTGCGTACGCGAGTTGGGATGCGGTGAAGCCGGGTCCCGAGCGGCAGATCAGGAGGTAGCGGAAGGGCCCGGAGGTGTCCGGGAGCGGGAGGCCGAGGACGTGGTCCGTGCCGAGGGTGTCCCGCAGCAGCTTCGCCGTCTCGCTGCCGTGCCACGCCCGGTCGCCGAGGACGTCCGTGGCGGTCCGCGGTGTCCGGTCGCCGGACGAGGCGTAGTAGTCCGCCAGGGGGCAGCCGCGGCGGATCCGGTCCAGTACGTCCTCGTCGAGCCGGTGGCCCGCGGCGCCGTCCGCCGCCCAGAAGCACAACGCGCGCTCGGCGCCCGCCCATTCGCCCCGTTCCAGGAACAGGAACTCACCGCCGCAGGCGTGCAGCAGGTCCCTCACGACCGGGTGCCAGAGGCGCCGCGGGTCCGGCTCCCGCAGTGCCACGACGGCGAGGTCGGGCACGCGTTCCTCGTCACGCGGCGGCAAAGTCGACATAGGAAACACCACGCCTCCCCGATTTTGACGCGTTCTTAATGCTCTCCGTAGGGAACCTTACGTGCTCCCTGACACGTCGCTCCGCGCCCGGGGAGGCCCGCGGGCGCGGAGTGCTGCGTTAGCGTTGAGGGACTTTACGGACAGGTTGAGGGACTTCACGGACAGCAGGAGGAGTCGCGGTGCACGGCGAGTACAAGGTCCCCGGCGGCAAGCTCGTCGTGGTGGATCTGGAGGTCGAGGACGGTGTCCTGCGCCAGGTGCGGGTGGCCGGGGACTTCTTCCTGGAGCCGGACGAGGCGATCCTCGCGATCGACGCCGCGCTGGAGGGCGCCCCCGCCGACACGGACGCGGCCGGGCTCGTCGCCCGCGTCGAGGCGGCCCTGCCCCCGGGCACGGTGATGTACGGCCTCACGGCGGAGGGCGTCGCGATCGCGGTGCGCCGTGCCCTCGCCCACGCCACGGACTGGACGGACTACGCCTGGCAGCTCGTCCATGAGGGCCCGCAGTCGCCCGCGCTGCACATGGCGCTCGACCAGGTCCTGACGGAGGAGGTCGCGGCGGGCCGGCGGCCGCCGACGCTGCGGGTGTGGGAGTGGGGCGCGCCCTCGGTGATCATCGGCAGCTTCCAGTCGCTGCGCAACGAGGTCGACCCCGAGGGCGCGGAGCGGCACGGCATCGGGGTGGTGCGGCGGATCTCCGGCGGCGGCGCCATGTTCGTGGAGCCGGGCAACACGATCACGTACTCGCTCTCGGTGCCCGACGCCCTCGTACAGGGCCTGTCGTTCCAGGACAGCTACGCCTACCTGGACGACTGGGTGCTCGGCGCCCTCGGCGACATGGGCGTCAAGGCGTGGTACCAGCCGCTCAACGACATCGCGACGGACGCCGGGAAGATCGCGGGCGCGGCGCAGAAGCGGATGGTGGGGCCGGGCGGCGGCCCCGGCGCCGTGCTCCACCACGTGACCATGGCCTACGACATCGACGCCGACAAGATGCTCGACGTGCTGCGCATCGGCCGCGAGAAGCTGTCGGACAAGGGCACGAAGAGCGCGAAGAAGCGCGTCGACCCGCTGCGCCGCCAGACGGGCCTTCCCCGCGAGGCCGTCATCGACCGGATGATCGACTCCTTCCGCACCCGGTACGGCCTCGCGGCGGGCAAGGTCACCGAGGAGGAGCTGGCCCGCGCCCAGGAACTCGCGCGGACGAAGTTCAGCACGCCGGAGTGGACGGCGCGGGTGCCGTAGGCGATCCGCCCGCAGGCGATCCGCCCGCAGGCACCGGTCACGGCGAGCCCGTGGGCCGGGGTGCCGTCGGCCGGTTCGGCGGGGCCTTCCGCCACGCGGTCGTGCCGATCTGCGCCGTGCTGCCGAGGTCCACGCCGCCGTCCGGCGTGACGCTCCGCGTGCGCAGGCCCGGGCCCGGTGTGACCTTGAGGTAGGTGCCGTTGACGGGGAGGCGTGAGGTGTCGGTGTACGTGTTGCGCCACAGCACGGACGCCGTGGCCGCCTGGCCGCGCTTGAGCGTGACGGGGTGCGGGCCGGGGTCGTCCGCGGCCGACGTGACCGGCTCCGGGCCCCGGTGGACCCGCACGGCGAGGGGTCTGCGCTCGTCGTCGAGGACCTGGAGTGCCGGGTAGCCGTTCAGGCGGTACGGGTCCTTGCCGCAGTTGGTCACCGTGAGGGTCAGCGCGCGCAGGCCCATCGCGGCCTCGACCGGCCCGGATTCGAGGGTGACGCCGGATCGGGCGGCGCAGGGGCGGGCCGGGGCCTTGGTGGGGCGGTCGGGGCCGTAGGGCACGTAGGTGTCGGGGTCCAGCTTCTCCGCGGTGACGGCGTAGTCCGACGGCTTCACCGGGGTCTTGGCGCCCGGGTCCGCCGCGGAGCTGCAGGCGGTCGCGAGTGCAGTGGCCGCGCAGGCGGCGGCGACGGCTCTGAGCGATATGACGGTCACTCAAGGATCATGCCACGTAGGGGCCTTGCCGGGGGCTCCCCAATCCCGCCCCTTCCCGCTGCATCGATTAGCGGCTTCGCCGCGGGTAGGGGCTCCGCCCCTAGGACCCCTTCTATCCGCGCTGCGCGCTCGTCCTCAAAC
>NZ_JBHYJH010000022.1:0-77142 GCF_042740445.1 Streptomyces sp. NPDC059003
GAGCGGGGGTCTGGGGGCGGAGCCCCCAGTTCGGGAAGGGGCGGGTCTGGGGCGCTCCCCGCGAGGGCCCCGCCCCCTACTTGTCCGTGTCCCGGTCCCGGTCCCGGTCCTTGTCCTTGTCCAGGCCCTTCAGGAACTCCGGGTTGTCGTCGGGGGCCACCCAGCCGCCGCCGCGGGCTCCGGCGGGGCGCCGCTTCTTGCCCGTCACGAACCACGCGATCGGACCGAGGAGAATCTCGCCGAAGAGCAGGACGATGATGATCCACACCACCTTCGGCAGGTGCCGGACCTCTTTTTCGGGGGTGTTCAGTACGTCGATGAACGCGTAGATCCACACGGCCAGGACCAGCAGGAACGGCAGATACCTGAGCATGTGTCGGAGATCCCCCAGGAAGCGGAGTACGGGCGCCGGGCGTACCCGGTGACCTGGCCAGGGTAGCCGGTGACCGATACTTGACCGCATGGCTTACGACGATCTCCGCTCTCTGCTGAGGGCACTGGAGCGCGAAGGCGATCTCAAGCGGATCAAGGCCGAGGTCGACCCCTATCTGGAGGTCGGCGAGATCGTCGACCGCGTGCAGAAGTCCGGCGGCCCGGCGCTCCTCTTCGAGAACGTCAAGGGCAGCGACATGCCGCTCGCGATGAACGTGTTCGGCACCGACCGCCGCCTGCTCAAGGCCCTCGGCCTGAAGTCGTACGGCGAGATCAGCGAGAAGATCGGCGGCCTGCTCAGGCCGGAGCTGCCGCACGGCTTCGTCGGGGTGCGCGAGGCATTCGGGAAGCTCGGCGCGATGGCGCACGTACCGCCGAAGAAGGTCAAGGACGCCCCGGTGCAGGAGGTCGTGCTCACCGGCGACGACGTCGACCTGGACCGGCTGCCCGCGCTGTTCACCTGGCCCAAGGACGGCGGGTCGTTCTTCAACCTGGGCCTGACCCACACCAAGGACCCCGACACCGGCATCCGCAACCTCGGGCTCTACCGCCTCCAGCGCCACGACAAGCGCACCATCGGCATGCACTGGCAGATCCACAAGGACAGCCGCAACCACTACCAAGTGGCGGCGCGCAGGGGCGAGAAGCTGCCGGTCGCCATCGCCTTCGGCTGCCCGCCCGCCGTCACGTACGCCTCGACGGCCCCGCTGCCCGGCGACATCGACGAGTACCTGTTCGCGGGCTTCCTCCAGGGCAAGCGGATCGAGATGGTCGACTGCAAGACGGTGCCGCTTCAGGTGCCCGCGCAGGCCGAGGTCGTCATCGAGGGCTGGCTGGAGCCCGGCGAGATGTTGCCGGAGGGCCCGTTCGGCGACCACACCGGCTTCTACACGCCGCAGGAGCCGTTCCCCGCCCTGACCATCGACTGCGTGACGATGCGGAAGCGGCCGCTGCTCCAGTCGATCGTCGTCGGCCGCCCGCCGACGGAGGACGGCCCCCTCGGCCGCGCGACCGAGCGGTTCTTCCTGCCGCTCCTCAAGATCATCGTGCCGGACATCGTGGACTACCACCTGCCCGAGGCCGGCGGCTTCCACAACTGCGCGATCGTCGCGATCGACAAGAAGTACCCGAAGCACGCCCAGAAGGTGATGCACGCGATCTGGGGCGCGCACATGATGTCCCTGACCAAGCTGATCGTCGTCGTCGACTCCGACTGCGATGTGCACGATCTTCACGAGGTGGCGTGGCGTGCGCTCGGGAACACGGACTACGCCCGTGACCTGACCGTCGTCGAGGGGCCCGTCGACCACCTCGACCATGCCTCGTACCAGCAGTTCTGGGGCGGCAAGGCGGGCATCGACGCGACCAGGAAGTGGCCCGAGGAGGGCTACACGCGCGACGGCGGCTGGCCGGACATGGTCGAGTCCGACCGGGAGACGGCGGCGAAGGTCGACCGCCGTTGGAAGGAGTACGGACTCTCGTGAGCTCTGCCTCAGCAGCACTCCCGCAGCCGGGGCGCACCCGGGCCTTCCTGCGCCTGGTCATGATCGAGCACTCGGTGTTCGCGCTGCCCTTCGCGTACATCGCCGCGCTGACCGCGATGTACGAGTGGGACGAGAACGTCCACTGGGGGCGGCTGCTCCTGGTCACCATCTGCATGGTGGGCCTGCGCACCTTCGCCATGGCCGTGAACCGGATCATCGACCGCGAGATCGACGCCCGCAATCCGCGCACCGCGCAGCGCGAGCTGGTCACCGGCGCCGTGACCGTGAAGTCCGCCTGGACCGGCGCGCTCGTCGCGGTCGTGGTCTTCCTCGGCTCGGCGGCGCTGCTCAATCCGCTGTGCCTGGCGCTCGCGCCGGTCGCCGTGATCCCGATGGTGGTCTATCCGTACGGCAAGCGGTTCACGAACTTCCCGCAGGCGATCCTCGGCGTCGCGCAGGCCATCGGGCCGATCGGCGCCTGGCTCGCGATCACCGGCGAGTGGTCGTGGACGGCGGTGATCCTGGGCCTCGCCGTGGGCGTGTGGATCGGCGGCTTCGACCTGATCTACGCCTGCCAGGACGTGGAGACCGACCGGGAGATCGGCGTCATGTCGGTGCCCGCGCGGTTCGGCATCCCGGCCGCGATCCGGGGCGCGCGCGCCTGCCACGCCGTCACCACGGCCCTGCTCGCCTGGTACGCCGTCGTCATCGGCGCGGGCGCGTTCTTCTGGCTCGGCCTGGTGATCGTCGCGGGTGCCTTCCTGTACGAGCACTCGATCGTCCGGCCGCACGACCTGTCCCGCCTCAACCGGGCGTTCTTCCAGGTCAACAGCTTCATCGGGATCGCCCTCTTCGCCTGCGCGCTGCTCGACCTGCTGGTGCGCGGGCTGACCGTCTGACCCGCCCGGTTTCCGCACGGATAGGCTTCACACTGTGAACGCAGGACATACACAGCGTAGGCCTTGGATCGTGGGGGTGTCGGGCGCGTCCGGCACGCCGTACGCCGCCTCGGTGCTGCGGGCGCTGCTCGACGCCGGGGAGAGCGTGGACCTGGTCGTGTCGCGGGCCTCGCGCCTGACGCTGCTCGACGAGACGGGCATCTCGTTCCGGGACGCGCACTGGCGCGACGACCTGGGGGAGTGGCTGGCGCGCGGGGCGGACGGCAAGCCCGGGACGTTCCGCGTCGACGTGGCCGACGTGCGGTACTGGGCGGCCGGCGACCTGGCCGCGGGGCCGTCGTCGGGCTCGTACGCGACGAAGGGGATGCTGATCGTGCCGGCGTCCACGGCGTGCGTGGCCGGGGTGGCGCTCGGACTCTCGAAGGACCTGCTGCAGCGGGCGGCGAGCGTGACGCTCAAGGAGGGCCGCAGGCTGGTGGTCTGCGTGCGGGAGACACCGCTCGCGGGGCAGACGCTGAAGCACCTGGTGAGCCTGGACGAGGCGGGCGCGATCGTGCTGCCCGCCTCTCCGGCGTTCTACGCGGGGGCGACGCACATCCAGGATCTGGTGGACTTCGTCGCGGGGCGGACGCTGGACGCGGCGGGAGTGCCGCACCGGCTGTACCGCAGGTGGGAAGGGGAGCTGGGAGGCGGCTCCCGTGAGGCTTGAGTGGGCGCGCCCCGACGGTGCGCGCCTCGAAGGGGCGCGGGGAACTGCGCGACCAGCCACGAACCACCCGCAGCCGGAGTCAGAACCGCACCCCCGCGGCGCGCTACCGCTTCTTGGCGACGGTGCGCTTCTTGGCCTTACGCGTCGTCGCAACGTTCGCACGCGAGCGGTTGGCCAGGTCCTGCAGCTCGCGCATACGGGCGTAGGCCATCTCGATCGTGTACACGGGGAACACTCCTGAAGGATTCGTAGGATCGTCGTTGATCGGCCGAGATTCCGAAAGATTCGCAGGGTCTCGACCCTGTTACGCCTTAGATTCTACACGTAGACTCGAGAAAACGCTAAATAATGAAAGGCTTAGACCTATGGACGCCGTGGACAGGCAGCTCATCCAGGCTCTGCGCGAGAACGGACGTGCCTCCTACGCCGAGCTCGGGCGCCTCGTCGGCCTCTCCGGCCCCAGCGTCACCGACCGCATCAACCGCCTGGAGGCGGCCGGCGTCATCACGGGCTACCGCGCGACGGTCGACTCCCCCTCGCTCGGCCTCGGCGTCACCGCGCTGATCGGCATCTCGCTGTCCGACGCCGCCGACCACGAGGACGTGGCGCGGCGCCTGCGCGACCTGCACGAGATCGAGGACTGCTGGTTCATCGCGGGCGACGACTCGTACATGCTCAAGGTGCGCGCCTCCGACGTGGACGGCCTGGAGCGGACCATCCGGCGGCTCAGCGGCACCAAGGGCGTCTCGCGGACGCGTACGACGATCGTGCTCTCCACCAAGTGGGAGAACCGGGTCGGGGAACTGCCTGAGGAGGTGTAGGCGCGGAGCGCCGAAAGGGGGCCCCTCCCGCCCGAAGGGTGGGGGAGTACGGTTGGTCGGGTCTGTCGCAGGTCGTCGGAGAAACAAGAGGTACGGCAATGGACGCAGGGCTCAAGCGCGACCTTGAGGAGAAGGTCCGCTCCGGGGAGCGGCTGTCCCGCGAGGACGGCATCGCCCTGTACGAGTCCGACGACCTGGCCTGGCTCGGCGGTCTCGCCCACGAGGTGCGCACGCGCAAGAACGGCGACGTCGTGCACTTCAACGTCAACCGGCACCTCAACATGACGAACGTGTGCACGGCGTCCTGCGCCTACTGCTCGTTCCAGCGCAAGCCGGGCGAGAAGGACGCGTACACGATGCGCATCGAGGAGGCCGTGAAGCTCGCCAAGGCGATGGAGGGCGAGAACCTCACCGAGCTGCACATCGTCAACGGCCTGCACCCGAACCTGCCGTGGCGCTACTACCCGCGCTCGCTGCGGGAGCTGAAGGCCGCGCTGCCGAACGTCTCCCTGAAGGCCTTCACGGCGACCGAGATCCACCACTTCGAGACCATCTCGGGCCTGTCCGCGTCGGAGATCCTCGACGAGCTGATCGACGCCGGTCTGGAGTCGCTGACCGGCGGCGGCGCCGAGATCTTCGACTGGGAGGTCCGGCAGCACATTGTGGACCACCGCACCCACTGGGAGGACTGGTCCCGCATCCACCGGCTCGCGCACGAGAAGGGTCTGAAGACCCCGTGCACGATGCTGTACGGCCACATCGAGGAGCCGCGCCACCGCGTGGACCACGTGCTGCGGCTGCGTGAGCTCCAGGACGAGACCGGCGGCTTCCAGGTCTTCATCCCGCTGCGCTACCAGCACGACTTCGTGGACATGCAGGACGGCAAGGTCCGCAACCGCCTCCAGGCCCGCACGAAGATGGCCTCCGGCATCGAGGCCCTGAAGACCTTCGCGGTCTCCCGGCTGCTCTTCGACAACGTGCCGCACGTGAAGGTCTTCTGGGTCATGCACGGCGTCGACACCGCGCAGCTCGCCCTCCAGCACGGCGCCGACGACATGGACGGCTCCGTCGTCGAGTACAAGATCACGCACGACGCGGACAACTTCGGCACGCCGAACAAGCTGACCCGGGACGACCTGCTCGACCTCATCCGTGAGGCCGGCTTCCGCCCGGTGGAGCGGAACACGCGCTACGAGATCATCCGCGAATACGAGGGCCCCAACCGCGAGCTGCGGGAGTCGCCGCAGCCGATGCGGCTCTGACCCGCCTCCTGCGTGGGCTCCTCCGCATGCTTCACTGGAGGGGCTCGTCCAGCTCGGGCTGATTCGGGATGCTCGGGCCTATGTCGGAACGGAAGAGTGGATTGACATGCTCCGCTACACGCTGATGCGCCTCGGGGTCTTCGCGGGCTGCTTCTTGGTCGTCTGGGGCCTCGTCTACTCCGGCATCGTGCCGCGCGGCCTCGGCGGCTCCAACCTGCTGTGGGTGGCCCTGCTCTCCCTCGTGGTGTCCGCGCCGATCAGCTTCGTCGTGCTGCGCAAGGAGCGCGACCGGGCGTCGGAGAAGGTCGTCGCCAAGGTCGACAACGTCAAGGCCAGCCTGGAGCGCAACCGCAGCCAGGAGGACGGCGCCGACGACGCCGCCCGCACCGCGCAGTCGTAGGGCGCGCACTCGTAAGGTTCGTCACACACGCAGAGAACCCCGGTACCGGAGCTTGCCGCTCCGCTACCGGGGTTCCGCCGTTTCTGGGACCCTTGGGCCCCTCCTACCTCAAACAAGACCTTTGATGTACTCAAAGTTCAAGTGTTAACGTGTTCGACATGGAGACAGCAGCAGCGCACCGCAACGCCATGAGCGTCCCGCTCGTGGCGCGCCTGCATGTCGACCTCTGCCGCTGCGTGTCCGCGGCCTGTCGCGTCATCTGAACGACTACGGCATCTGCACTGCAGCGGCGCCCGTGACCCCTTCGCGGTCGCCGCTCCTCACGTCCCCGTCATTACCCGGAGTGTGTCCGTGTCCGCGAATTCCGCGACCCCCACCGGTGAGCCGAAGCCCGGCTTCCGGATACCGAAGTTCCTCAAGGTGCCCTTCTGGGCCCAGATCCTCGGCGGTCTCGTCCTCGGCGTCCTGCTCGGCTGGCTCGCCCGCAGCCAGGACATCGGCTGGCTCGTCACCACCCTCTCCAAGGTCGGCGACACCTTCATCGGCCTGCTGAAGCTGGCCGTCGCCCCGCTGGTGTTCTTCGCCATCCTGATCTCGATCACCAACCTGCGGAAGGTCAACAACGCCGCCCGGCTCGCGACCCGCACGCTCCTCTGGTTCATGATCACGTCGCTGATCGCGGTCGTCATCGGCCTCGTCATCGGCCTGGTCACCAACCCCGGCGCGGGCACGGGCCTGACCCCGAAGGACGGCGCGAAGCCGGAGCACGAGGGCTCCTGGATCGACTTCCTGACCGGGATCATCCCGACCGACGTCATCACGCCCTTCACCCAGCTGAACGTCCTCCAGATCGTCTTCATGGCCGCCGTCGCGGGCATCGCCATCCTCAAGATCGGCGACGAGAAGGCCAAGCCCCTCCTGGACCTCAGCGAGTCCGTCCTCGCGCTGCTCCAGAAGGCCCTGTGGTGGGTCATCAAGCTCTCCCCGATCGGCACCATCGGCCTCATCGGCTTCGCCATCGCCGACTACGGCTGGAACCTGATCAGCAAGTACGCGACGTTCACCGCGGACATCTACATCGGCTGCGCCCTGGTGATGTTCGGCGTCTACCCGCTGCTGCTCGCGTTCGTCGCCAAGGTCAACCCGCTCCAGTTCTTCAAGGGCGCCTGGCCCGCCATCCAGCTGGCCTTCGTCTCGCGCTCCTCGGTCGGCACCATGCCGGTCACGCAGAAGGTCACCGAGCGCCTCGGCGTACCGAAGGAGTACACGTCCTTCGCGGTGCCGTTCGGCGCCACCACGAAGATGGACGGCTGCGCCGCGATCTACCCGGCGATCGCCGCGATCTTCGTCGCGCAGATCTTCGACGTGAACATGGGCATCAAGGAGTACCTGCTGATCGCCTTCGTGTCGGTCGTGGGCTCCGCCGCGACGGCCGGTCTCACGGGCGCCACGGTCATGCTGACCCTGACCCTGTCCACCCTCGGCCTCCCCATGGAGGGCGTCGGCCTGCTGCTCGCCATCGACCCGGTGCTCGACATGATGCGCACCGCGACGAACGTCGCAGGCCAGGCCCTGGTCCCGGTCGTGGTCGCGGCCAGGGAGAACATCCTGGACCGGGAGGCGTACGAGAGCGCGTCGGCGTCGCCGCTCGACGAGCCGCTGGACGAGGGTCCGCTGCCCGCCACGGCGTGACGCGGAACTGAGCGCCTGCCCCGCACCGGTTCGCCCGGTGCGGGGCACATGTGTTCCCGGGGCGGGGGGCGTTCGGGGGCGCCGTACGCTGATCTGTGGACGGTTGGTGCCGAAGACGGACGGTCGGGGTGGGACAGGTGAAGACCGGGGGCAAACCGGTGCGGCAGAAGCGGATGCCGCGGGCCGTGCGGGAGCAGCAGATGCTCGACGCGGCGGTGCGGACGTTCGGCCAGCGCGGGTACCGGGCCGCGTCCATGGACGAGATCGCGGAGCTCGCCGGGGTGTCCAAGCCGCTCGTGTACCTGTACCTGAACTCCAAGGAGGAGCTCTTCACCGCCTGCATCCGGCGCGAGGCCGCCGCGCTGACCGCGGCGGTGCGCGGCGCGGTCAGGCTCGCGGACCCCGCCGACCTGCAGCTCTGGGACGGGCTGCGGGCCTTCTTCGAGCACACCGCGCGCCACCCCGACGCGTGGGCGGTCCTGCACAGCCAGGCGCGCACGGTCGGTGAGCCGTTCGCCGCCGAGGTGAACGTGCTGCGCGCGGAGATCGTCGCCTTCGTGACGGCGCTGATAGCGGCCGCGGCGCGGGAGGCGCACCGCAATCCCGCGCTCCCCGACCGGGAGGTCGCGGGTCTCGCGCAGGCCCTGGTCGGCGCCGCCGAGTCGCTTGCGGGCTGGGCCAACGGCGATCCGACGGTGACGGCCCGGGAGGCCGCGGCGACGCTCATGAACTTCGCGTGGGCCGGGCTCGGCGACCTCATGGAGGACCGCCGCTGGTCACCGCCCCGGTAGCCCGGGGCACACCGTTCCCCACAGGTGGCGCCGCCCCTTCTGCCCGCGCAGCTCGAAGGCCCGGCCCTTGGCCGCGTACGTGACGGTGCCGGGCAGCGGTACCGGCGCCCTGAACTCGGCGGACAGGGAGAGGGGTTCGTCCGGCTCGTCCGCGTACGCGTGGCCGCGGCCGTGTTCCGCGACGCAGCGCGCGATCGTCCACATGCCGTGGGCTATCGGTCGGTCGAAGCCGAACACTCGGGCCGTGAGGGGGTGCAGGTGGATGGGGTTCCGGTCGCCGGACGCGGCGGCGTAGCGGCGGCCCAGGTCTTCGGGCAGGTGCCATTCGGCGTGGGTGGGGAGGGGTGCGGCTCCGCTGTCGTGCGGGTGTGTGCTGGGCTCGCGGGTCGCGGGGGCCTTGTGCCGGGCCAGGTACGTGCTGCGTGACTCCCATGTCGTCTCGCCGCCGACCACGGACACGCGGGTCGCGATCGTCACTTCGGTGCCGCGTCGGTGGGGCGCCAACTTCTCCGCGTACGTGGTGAGTTCGAGCTCTTCGGAGGGGCGCAGGGCGCGGTGCTGGACGATGTCGAGGGACGTGTGCACCAGGCCCAGGAGCGGCAGCGGGAAGCCTCGGGCCGCCATGAGGCGCAGGGCGGCGGGGAACGCGAGGACGTGGGGGTAGGTGAGGGGGAGCGGCTCGTCCGGGCCGCGCTCGGTGGCGAAGCCGCAGATGCGTTCGTACGCGACGAGGTGGGGGACGTCGACGCGGGTCCGCGTCGACTGGGGCGTGCCGGGGAGGGGGGCGTCGGGGCGGGGGCGCTTCAGGGGGGAGAGGGCGGCGGCCTTGAGGAGGGTGAGGGTGGACATGGGGGCCTTCCGGGAGGGGGCGGCGCGTCGGGTCCGGGTGCGGGCCGGTGGGTGGTTTTGTTTCCCACCCGCCCGCCCGTTTCCGGTCGGACAGGGGTGGGCGCCCCCGGTGGGGGCTGGCCGCCGTCGGCGGGTGCGGCTCCGTCAGGGGCCCAGGAGGCTTTGGCCGCAGACTCGGATGACCTGGCCGTTCACCGGGCCCGTGGTCAGCCATGACACCGCTTCGGCCACGTCGACGGGGAGGCCTCCCTGGGCCAGGGAGTTCAGGCGGCGGCCGGCCTCGCGGATGAGCAGGGGCACCGCCGCCGTCATCCGGGTCTCGATGAAGCCGGGGGCGACGGCGTTGACGCTCACGCCCTGCTCGGCGAGCGCCCGCGGTGCCAGCGAGCGGACGAGGCCCACGACGCCCGCCTTGCTCGCGGCGTAGTTGGTCTGGCCCGCGTTGCCCGCGAGGCCCGCGACGGACGCGGTGGTCACGATGGCGCCGCCGCGGCGCACGGTGCCGGTCTTCAGGAGGAAGTCGGTGGTGCGCAGGACGCTCGCGAGGTTCACCTCGAGGACCGCACTCCAGCGGTCGGCCGCCATGGTGGCGAACCGTCGGTCACGAGTGACGCCCGCGTTGTGCACGAGTGCGTGCAGGCCGTCGGGCAGCGCGGCCGCGATGCGCTCGCCCGCGTCGTCGGCGGTGATGTCGAGGGGCAGGGCGCTGCCGCCGACGCGCTCGGCGACGCGCAGGAGTTCCGGCTGGGCGGCGGGCACGTCAAGGGCGACGACATGGGCGCCGTCGCGCGCGAGGACGTGCGCGACCGCCTCGCCTATGCCGCGCGCGGCGCCGGTGACGAGCGCCGTGCGGCCCGCCAACGGCCGCTCCAGGTCCGGGAGTTCGCCGGGAACTTCGTCCATGGCCTCGATGACCTGCCCGCTCAC
Source organism: Streptomyces sp. NPDC059003 (assembly GCF_042740445.1). Taxonomy (NCBI): domain Bacteria; kingdom Bacillati; phylum Actinomycetota; class Actinomycetes; order Kitasatosporales; family Streptomycetaceae; genus Streptomyces; species Streptomyces sp. NPDC059003. The sequence continues at coordinate 10,267 of NZ_JBHYJH010000022.1, forward strand.
GTACGCCGACTTCGGCGAGAGCAAAAAGCGCAGGGTCGGCTCGGCGGCGGTGGCCGAGACCGTGCGGACGAGCGTCGCGGTCCTGCCCCGGCCCAGCTCCTTGGCGAGGGAGCGGGTGAAGCCCTCCAGGGCCTGCTGCGCCGCCGCCTGATGGTGGTCGGAGGGGGACAGCGGCTCGCCGAGGACGACCACGCGGCCGCAGTCCTCGATCGACCGGACCACCGGGTGCAGCGTGGCGTGCACGTCCGCGAGGCCCGTGACCGTCGTGACGCCGGTCGCGTCCAGGACCACGGCGGCCGGGCGCTTCGTGCCGAACGGGCCGGTGTGGGGCGGCAGTCCGGCGCGGGTCAGCGCCTCGTACAGGCCGGGCAGGGGGATGTCGCCCGCCGTCAGGTGCAGCAACGGGCCCGTGAGCGCGGGGTGTTCGGGGGACCAGCGGCGCAGCGGTGCGGGCTGCGGGAGACCGAGTCTGCGGGTGAGGAAGCGGCCGGGCGCCGTGCGGGTGAACGTCAGATAGCGGTCGGCCATGGTGCAGCTCCCGGCTCGGTCTCGAATCCTGAATCCACTGCCTTGAATTTACTTTTCAGTAAGGTTACTGAAGGGTCAGGAGCTGGTCGAGAAACTGGCCGCAAAACCTTCGGCAGTGGTAGCGCGCCGGTTCCGCGTGCGCCCCACGGCCTTGAACGGGCGGGGCGGGGCGGTGGCGCCTAGGGTTGCCGGAGGGGGAACCGCACCTCTGGGAGGTCGCCCCGTGCGCAGCACCACGGCGCTCACCGGCGCCACAGCCCTCGCCCTGGCCCTCACGGCCCTCCCCGCGGCGGCGGCCCCGACGGCGTCCCCGACGGCGGACGCCCAGCCGGACCTCACCCGCTTCTACGCGCAGAAGGCCAGCTGGTCCGCGTGCGATCCGGAGGCGCAGCACCTCCCCGAGACCGTCACCGAGGACAAGGACGTCACCTGCGGCAAGGTCACCGTCCCCCTGACCTACGCCGACCCCGGCCGCGGCACCGTCGACCTCGCCCTGATGCGGATCAAGGCGAGCGGCAAGAAGCGCGGCTCGCTGCTCGTGAACTTCGGCGGCCCCGGCGGCGCCGGTGTCTCCGGCCTCGCCGACGCCAAGAAGGACTTCGGCTACCTGGGCAAGGGCTACGACGTCGTCGGCTTCGACCCGCGCGGCGTCGGCCTGAGCGAGCCCGTCACCTGCGGCGGCGAACCGGAGGAGGACGAGGTGTCCCCGGAGGACGCCGCCGCCGTCCTGAACAGCCTGCGGCAGACCGCCGAGCGGTGCGCCGAGGAGTCCGGCCCCGTCCTGCCGTACATAGGAACCGAGAACGTCTCCCGCGACATGGACGTCATGCGCCAGGTCCTCGGCGACAAGAAGCTCAACTACCTCGGCTTCTCCTACGGCACCCGGCTCGGCGCGGTGTACGCGGCGCAGTTCCCGAAGAAGGTCGGCCGCATGGTCCTCGACGGCGTCGACACGCTGACGGAACCCGTCGACGAACAGGCGCTCGTGGGCGCCGAAGGGCGGCAGACCGCCCTCGACAACTTCCTGCTGTGGTGCACCAAGAACCCCGGCTGCGTCTTCGGCGAGGACTCGCGGAACGCCCGGCACGCCATGGTCCGGCTGATCGACGACCTCGACGCGATGCCGCTCAGGTCCGCGGAGGGCGAGGAGTTCACCGGGCAGGACGTCGTGGGCGTCCTCGGTACCGCCCTCTACAGCAGGCAGGCCTGGCCCGCCCTGTCGCAGGCGCTCGGCGCGCTGCTCGCCGACGGCGACCCGCGGGCGCTGCTGCGCATGGGCGGCGTGGTGGGGCAGGCGCGCGCCGAGATTCCCGAGGACAACGAGGCGGCGGCGCTGATGGCCGTGAACTGCGCCGACGACCCCGACCGGCCCGACGCCAAGGGCGTGGAGAAGGAGATCGGGCGGCTCCAGGCCGAGTTCGACGAGGCCTCGCCCGTCTTCGGCAAGTCGATGCTGATGCCCGTCCTGCTCTGCTTCGGACGGCCCGCCGGCACCTCGTACATCCGCGACGAGGTGCGCGACGTACGCACCCCGAAGCTGCTGCTCGTCGGCACGCGCGGCGACCCCGCGACGCCGTACCGCTGGACCGAGGAGACCGCGAAGCGCCTCGGCTCGTCGGCGGTCGTGCTCGACAACAAGGGCGACGGGCACACCGGCTACTTCGGCTCGAAGTGCGTGCAGGCGAAGGTCGACGCGTTCCTGCTGTACAAGCAGCTGCCGAGCAACGGCAGTTCGTGCGCCGCCGAGTGAGCCCGCCGAGCCCCGGCGCGGGGCCCGGGGCCCTAGCGCGGGGCCGTGCGGGCCGCGTCGTCCAGACCCAGCATCGCCCGCTCGTCGGCGCTGCCCGGCTCCGCCTGGTAGGTGATGAGCCGCTGGCCGCCCGTGCGGGCCAGCTTCATGACCTCGTACGTGAGCGTCATCAGGCCCACCTTGGGGTGGTCGTAGGTCTTCGTGCCGCCGCTGCGCTCGCACACCTCGTACCGGTCCCACAGGCGGGCGAAGTCCGGTGACTTCAGCATCAGCTCGCCCACGAGCGCGCGCAGGCGCGGGGAGTCCGGGTCGCGGCCGCCGACCGCGCGCAGGTGCGCGAGGGACCGCGCGACGGTGTCCTCCCACGGCACGTACAGCTCGCGGCCTATGGGGTGCAGGAAGACATAGCGGGTGATGTTCCGCTCCTCGGCGGGCCAGTCCCACAGGCCCGCCATCAGCTCCCTGGCCGGGACGTTCGCGGCCAGCACGTCGCTGTACGGGCCGACCACGTACGCGGGCAGCGGGCGCAGCGCCTCCATCATGCGCAGGACGGAGTCGCGCACGGTGTCCTCCGTGGTGGGGTGCGGCTCCGTGAGCCGTCCCGACGCGATCTCCGCCAGCTCGCGCACCCGCTCGTGGGCGTCGCCCGACAGGTGCAGGGCGCGCGCGAGGGCGTCGATCACGGCCGGTGACGGGTTGGTCTCGCGGCCGCGCTCCAGGCGCGTGTAGTAGTCCACGCTCACGCCCGCGAGGATCGCCAGTTCCTCGCGGCGCAGGCCCGGTGTGCGGCGCAGTCCGGCCCCGGCGGGCAGGCCCGCGTCCTCGGGGCGGATCTGGGCGCGGCGCGCACGGAGGTAGCGGCCGAGCTCGGTACCGGCGTTCGTCTTCATGCGTCCATTGTCCGTGGTCGGAGGCGTTTCTGGGGGGCTGTGCCACGGCCAGGAACGTCACGGTCTGCCGGGGGCGTGCGGGCCGGGGGAGCGTGGTCGCACCGCAGCTTCCCCACCGGAAAGGGCCACCATGTCCGCCACCCTCGCCCCGTCCCCGCCGGCCACCGCGCAGGCGGGGCACGACCAGGCGCGGCGCCCGGCCCGCGCCGGCCTCGCCCTCCTCGCCTCCCTGCTCGGCTTCACCGTCATCACCATCGACGTGTCCGCCGTGAACATCGCCCTGTCGGACATCCGCGACTCGCTGCACGGGGGCATGACGGGCCTGCAGTGGGTCCTCGACTCGTACACGCTGATGTTCGCCGCGCTGATGATCTCCGCGGGGGCCCTCGCCGACCGGGCGGGCGCGCGCCGCGCCTACGCCTGGGGCGTCGGTCTCTTCACGCTCGCCTCGCTGGCCTGCGCCCTCGCCCCCTCCATCGGCGCGCTGATCGCGGCCCGCGTCGGCCAGGGCGCGGCCGCCGCCGTGGTGATGCCCGCCTCGCTGGCGCTGATCCGCCAGGCGTACGACGACGCCAGGGCCCGCGCCCGGGCCATCGCGCTGTGGACCGTGGGCGGTTCGGCCGCGATGGCGGGCGGCCCGGTGCTCGGCGGCGTCCTGACCCAGACCGTGGGCTGGCGCGCGGTGTTCCTCCTGAACCTGCCGGTGGGCGCCCTGATCCTGGCCCTGCTCGTCCGCGTCGCGCCGTCCCCGCGCCGCCCCGCACCGCTCGACGTCCCCGGCCAGCTCACCGCGGTCCTCGGCCTCGCAGGACTCGCCTACGCCGTCATCGAGGGCGGCCACGCCGGCTGGACCGACCCGCTGGTCCTCGGCTCCATCGCGTTCGCCGTGCTCGCCGGGTTCGGCTTCCGCGCCGCCGAGAAGCGGCACCGCGCGCCGATGGTGCCGCTGCCCCTGCTGCGCCAGCGCGAGGTCGGCGTCTCGCTGGCGGTCGGCTTCGCGGTGAACGCGGGCTTCTACGGCGTGGTGTTCCTGCTCGGCCTGTACCTCCAGCAGATGCTCGGCATGTCGGCCGTGGCCGCGGGCTTCATGTTCGTGCCGCTCGGCATCCTCATCACGACGTCGAACCTCGTCTCGGCCCGCGTCGCCGAGCGCGCGGGGCGCCGCCCGGTGATCGTGACGGGGCAGATCATCCTGGCCGTCGCCATGTTCGCGCTGCTTCCGCTGGGCGCGGGTACGCCGGTGTGGCTGGTGCTCCTGCTGCTCGTACCGACCGGCATCGGCGGCGCGCTCGCCGTCCCCGCGCTCACGGCCCTGCTGATGGACTCCGTCCCCGCCCACCGCGCGGGCACCGCGTCCGGCCTGCTCAACTCCCTGCGCCAGACCGGCGGCGCGCTGTCGGTGGCCCTGTTCGGCTCGCTCATCGGCGCCGACGGCGGCTTCTCGGTGACGGGGATGCGGGAGGGGCTCGTGGTCGTGGGCGCGGTGCTCGTGGTCACGGCGGCGCTGTCGGCGTGGCTGCTGCCGCGGGGCGGCAGGCGCTGAGCACCCGCCGCCCCGGCCTTGCCCGTCCTACTGGTCCACGAAGAAGCTGTCGTGCTCCACGAGGAACTGCCCGAACTCCTCGCCCCCTCGCCGGGCCGCCTCCGCGACGTTCTCGAAGTACGCCTCGCGCGGGGCGCCCGGCGAGAACAGCATCAGCATCGACATGGGCTCGTCGGACACGTTCTTGAAGGCGTGCAGCCCGCCGACCGGCACGTAGAGGAAGTCACCGGGGCCGCCGGTGAACCACTTCTCGCCGTTGTAGAGCTCCAGTTCGCCGGAGAGGATGTAGAAGGACTCCGAGATCCCCCTGTGGAAGTGGGTGCTCGGCCCGCCCGCCCGCGGCCCCATATCGATCTTGTAGAGGCCGAACTCGCCTTGCGTGGACAGGGTGGTGGCGAGGTAGTGGTAGTCCTGCGCCGGAGTGGTGTGGTCGGGCGGGGTGCCGGCAGGGCGGTAGACGGCGTTGATCTCGCCCTCGTCCCCGAAGTAGCGGGGGTCCGGGTACGACATGGTCGGCTCCTCGTGTGGTGGACCGTCGGTGGACCGAGGGCGATATCTTAACGGCGTACGAAAATTGCGCGAGGGTATTTCTGCCCGGGAGTCGGCTCAGCGCCCCGAGCCCTGCCACAGCGTGAGTGCCAGGGCCGTGCAGGACGTCACGGCCGCCAGGGACGGCAGCGGCCAGCGGGTGCGCTCCAGGGCGTCGAGGCGCTCCTCGTGCTCGCCGAGCGCCTTGTCGGTCTGGTCGGCGCGCTGGAGCAGCAGCGCCAAGTCGCCCCGCGTGGTGGCGAATCCCACGTCGACGGAACGGTGCAGACGCTCCAGCTCCAGGGCGATGCCGTCAGTGCCGGGGCTGTTCATGGGCGGCCCCCTCGTCGGTCTCGTCGGTCGTGGGCGGCCTCCCCGCTCGGCTCCGGCCGGTCGTGGCCGCGCGGCGCGCGGCGGTCGGCCTGGGACATGGCGGTGCCTCCTCCGTGTACGCGGTGATATACGGCTGCGCGGTCACGCGCGCGGCACGCGCAGCCGGTCCCAGCTGGTGCGGCCCGGGACGCCGTCGGCGTCGGGGCCCGCATAGCCGAGCTTGTGCTGCCAGGCCGCGTACGACCGCGCGTCGGCCTCGGTCCACTCGGGGCCGGGGCCGACCGCGTACCACCCGCAGCCCTCGGCGACCAGGCGCCGGCCGACCGCGGCGATCAGCGGGCTGCGGCGGCCGGGCACGAAGAACGCGGCGCCGGGGAACGCCGCGTACGGGGAGTCCGGGCCGTCCGGCTTGCCCGGCGGCCGGGTGCCGAGCCGCCGCGCGATCCGCGCCCGCACGGCCGTCATCGAGAACGACGGGTCGATCTTGCGCCGGGTCCACTCCTTGTGCGCGATGACGCTCGCCGCGGACCAGCCGTGCGCACGGCACAGGGCCGCCGCGAGCCGTTCCACCGCGTCGAGTTGGGCGGCCGGGTACGGGTCGCGGCCGTTGCCGAGGTTCTCGATCTCGAAGCCGTAGAACCGGGCGTTGCCGTCCACGGCGTCCGGGCCGGGACGGGCGGGAAGCTCCGCCTCGGCCCGCACGGCCGCGAGCACGGCGGCCGAGCCGGGGCCCGCGTGGTTGGTCCTGCCGTACCCGAGGAGATGGACCGTCCCGTCCTTGGCGATCAGGCCGACGCAGAGGGGCCCCGGCAGATCGGGCAGTCCGTGCCGGCAGGCGGAGAGGCTGTTGGTCCCGGCGGTGTGATGCAGCATCACTCCGTGCACCGGGCCCCAGGGGCCTTTGTGGTTGCGGTTGTGGGTGCGCCAGTCGGGGTGCTCCTGGGTGGGGGCGCCCTCGCGGCGGAGGGCGCGGACGAAGGCGGTGGGGGTGAGGGGTGTGGCCATGGGTCCTCCTTGGCTCACGGGGGTGTGGCGGGGGTGCGCGGGCGGGGGCGCGGGCGGGGCGTGGGGCCGGGGCTCACTCCTCCGAGGGCGGCGGGAGCGTGCGGTCGGGGTCCATGCCGTCGTCTCCGGCGCGCGCGGCGGGGTCGTCGATGGGCACGGGGGTGACGGGGCGGGGGCCGGGCGAGGGCTCCGGTGTCGTGACCCCGGGCGGCGGATCGTGCGGCGCCGGGTCCTGGGGCGGGGTGCCCAGTGGCACGAGGCCCTGCGGCGCCGGGCCCTGGGGCGGGTGCGGCTGTGGCTGTAGCTGTGGCTGCGGCACCGCGCTCGGGTCGATGGGCCCGTCGGGGAAGAGGTACGCGTCGGCGGGGACGCCGTTGTACGCGGTGCCGCGCAGGGTGAGGGTCTGCTGCGGCACGGAACCGGCCGTGTGCGTGGTGCGCAGCCCCACGACCCAGGCCAGCGTGTTGAGTTCGGCGCCCGCGGTGTCCACGACGCGGACGACGTCACCGAGCTGGATGCGCGGGTCGTACAGGACCTCCACCTCGTCGAGCAGGGGCACCGGGTAGCGCCCGGCGTTCAGCAGGGTGTCGGCGAGGGCGCGGGCGGTCGTCGCGTTCTGCACCCAGGGGGACTCCGGGGCGACGTACTGCTGCTTGCCGTAGTGCTGCTGGCTCGGCTTGCTCCACCGTGCCCAGCTGCGCTTCCTCGGCTCGGCGCTGGGCTTGATCGGGACGATGCGCACGGACGGCTTGCCGTCCTTGGTGACCGTCCACACCGGATTCCTGCCGTGGTTGGCGAACCGCACGATGTACGCCGGGCCCTCGCGCCAACTGCTCACGGTCACCTGGCCCTTCACCGACCGGCCACCGGCCCTGTCGTCGCCGAAGCGGACCTGGTGCCCCGTCCTCGGGTCGGCGTCGTCGACGACCATGGGCGGGCCGATGTCGTTCTCCTCCTCGGCCACCGCGTAGCTGACCTGGACGGGGGTGCTCGGCCAGATCTCCCGGATCTCGGTGTCCACCACGGCCTCGCCGGTCGTGAACCGGATGCCGGTCCAGTCCTCGTACGGCTGCTCGCAGTGGTTGCGGCAGGCGTCGATCTCCTCGGTGACGGTGAGCGCGGCGATGCTCCTGCGGGTGGTGACCGTCAGGGCCGGCTGGGCGGGCGCCTTCGCGAACCGGGCGGGCCCGCGCCAGCGGAAGACGCCGCGCTCGTCGAACTCGGCCGTGGACATGCTGACCCGGGCGATCTCCGAGATGACGTCCCACTGCGAGCCCGACACCTTCGGCACGTCGTACAGCGGCAGTTCGGCGTCGTCGAGGACCGCGCCCTTGACCCAGGCGCCGCGCTGCTCCCATGTCTCCCGGGGGAGGGCGGCGGCACTCTCCGCGACGCGGTCGGTGACCTGCACGCACTCGACGGCCATGTCGGTGGTCAAGTCGATCTGGCGGAGTTCGGAGAGCTGCTGGTAGGCGGCCTGGCCGGTGAACTGGTGCGCGGGGCTCTCGTGGTACGAGCCGTCGGGGCCGGTCAGGCGCGCCTGCACGGTGGGGCGCGGCCCCGACGGCGTGGTCTCGACCAGGAGGCCCAGATGCCAGCGCCCCTTGAGCGTCTGCAGGGCGGTGAAGGCCACCGGCTTGCTCTCGGAGGTGCCCGCCACCGTCCCCGACGCCATGGTCACCTGGCCGGTCGCGGTGTCGAAGACGGCCCCGACGGAGCCGAGCTGTCCGCCGACGCGGTCGAAGACGGCCGTCAGCGTGACCTTGGGCCCCTTGGCGGCAGCCGTGTTCACCCAGCACTCCATCAGAAACACGCTGCCGGGCATGACCACGCGCGAGCGCGGCATCCAGGACAGGAGGAGGCCCGGCTCGTTCGGCAGGAGCGCCATCTCGAACGGCGCGCCGTCGCGCGTCCAGGTGTACGTGGTGGACCTGGGCACCTCCTCCGGCTGGCCGTAGGAGGAGTTGAGGCCGCCGTGCAGGGAGGCGTACAGGAGCGTGAAGGGCGCCCGGCCGAGTTCGTCCGCTTCGGGGGCGCGCGGCGGCGGGCAGGTGTGGATGCCGCCCTGGCGCAGGAGTTCGTCGACGCACCAGGTGGCCGTGGCGACCAGCCGCCCCAGGCGGTAGCCCTGGTACGGGCGCGGCAGCGACGCGGGGCCGCGCAGGCGTTCCGCGCCGTCCAGGGCCTGCACGGTGACGGTGTCGCCGCCGGACGCGGCCGAGCGGGAGCGGATGGTGCCGCGGAACGCGGGCAGCGTGCGGCCGCCGGCGCCCGCCGCGTGCACGACGGACTGTCCCGGCCGCGCGACGTCGCCCGTGAGCCGGTCCGCCCACGCCGAGTACAGGCGCGGCGCGGGCACCCCGCCGTGGCCGCCGAGCTGCACCTCCAGCTGGGCCGACGCACTGCCCGAGAAGGCCCGCATGGCCTCCGGCAGGTCGGTGGCGTAGGCCCGCTCGACCTTCCAGGACTGCACGTCGGGGCCGAGCTCCTTGCCGCCGAGGCGGGTGGCGTGGGCCGGGCGGCGCTCGGGGGCCGCGAGCGCCGCGTCGAGCGCCGGGTCAGACGGTTGCACGGGTCACCTCCACGAGGTCGATGCCGACGTTGCGGTACGGGAGCCGGGCCGCCGGCACGTCGGAGTAGCCGGTGACGGACATCGCGGGGCAGCCGTCGCCGACGGCGAAGGCCACCGGCGGCTCGCCGATGGACAGGCAGGCGCCGCCGAGCGGGATGATGCCGGGGCTGTTCAGCTGGCCCTGCGGGGTGACGAAGGCGGCGTCCCTGGGGGCGGTGCCGGTGACGGAGACGGCGGAGCCGCTCGTCTCGCGCAGGGGTTCGCCGTCGGCGTCCTTCCAGGCGAGGCGCGCGACGGCGTCCGTGCCCCACGAGGGCGGAAGGAGCCAGGACACGCGCATGCCGGGCGCCACGGGCCAGCCCGGCCAGGTGCCGTGCACCCAGCCGACGACCGCGGGCGTCTTCCCGCCCACCGTCCACCCCTCGCGGACGAACCGGCTGAAGGTCGGCTCGCCGCTCACCGCGAACCACTGGTCGAGGCCGTCCTCACGGCCGCTCTGGCCCGCGGCCTGCGAGGGGCCGAGCAGGTTGACGGACACCGGGTCGAGTACCGCCACCGGGCCGGCCGCCCGCGCCGTCACCCCGTCGGACGCGCGCCGTGCGAGGCGCACCAAGTGCTGGGCGTCGTCGGGCTCCAGGCCCTCGAAGGAGAACTTCAGCCTGCGTACGGTGTGGAACGGCGCGAAGGTCGTGACCTGGCCTTCGAGTGCCTTGAACTCGCTGACGTTCAGATCGGCGCTGCGGTCCCAGCTCTTGGCGGCCTGGGGTATCTCCCGGAGCAGTCCGGGGGTGCCGATCCACAGGTTCCTGGCCATGCGGCTCACCTCCGTGCGAGCTTGCGCTGTCCGGCGAAGACGGCGCGGGCGATGGTCTGGGCGTCGACGTCCACGTGCACGGGGCGGTCGGCGAGGCGCTCGATGGCGGCGGCGAGGCGGTGCAGGGCGGCGGTTCCGGCCGGCCTTTCGCCGAGCATCCGCTCCAGCCTGCCGAGCGGGATCACGGCCTCGCTCTCGCCGCGCTCCGCGACGAGGGCGAGCGTGCCGCCCGGGCGGGCCCGCACCACGCCGCCTTCGGCGAGGTGCGGCACCGGAATCCGTGGCAGGTCGAACCCGAACCCCTTGCCGCCGAGCCCCGGCACCCAGCCCGGCACCTTGAACTTGATCCGGTTCATCGCCCCGATGAGGACGTTGAGGCCGCGCACCAGCTGTACGACGGGTGACCGGAAGGCGCTGACGACGCCCTGGAGCAGGGGCTTCAGGAACCGCGATGCGGACGACGAGGCACCGCGGATGCCCTCCCAGGCGGCGCTGACGCCGCGGCGCAGCAGCTTGGCGACCTTGTCCATGTTCACGAACTGGGTGATGAGCGGCGTCAGAAGCGTCATCACCAGGCCGAACGGGTTGGCGCGCATGGCGACGTTCAGCCCCCGCTGCGCGAGCGACGCCCCCTTGAGCCCCTTGCCGAGGTTCCCCATGGACTTCCCGCCCCGGTCGGCGTTCTTCCCCGCCTTCCCCACGGACCGCTCGACGGCGTCGGCCTGCCGCCGCACGTCCCGCAGCGCACCCTCGGCCTTGTTCGCGGCCCCGCGCAGCCGGTCGAGCGACGACTTGAACGTGTCGGAGCCGCCCTTGGCCCGGTCGAGCGCACCATCCGCCCCCCGAAGCCCGGACCGCAGCTTGCGCACGGCACCGTCCCCGCGGTCCGCGGCCGAGCGGAGCTTGCCGAGGGAGGTGTGGGCGCGGTCGGTGCTGCCGCGGAGCTTTCCCATCGACGTATGAGCACGGTCGGAGCCCTCACGGAGCTTGCCGAGGGCGGACCTCAGCCTGTCACTCGCCCCTTTGGCGGTGCCGAACTCGCCGTGGGAGGACGTGAGGGCGCGGCGCAGGCGACCGACGGCGGAGGCCGAGTCGCCCGCATGGGACTTGAAGCGTGACAGGGGCGTCGTGGCCTCGCGTGCGCCTCTTTGGAGGCTGTCCATACCGCGCGCGGTGGAGCGGAGCCCTCCGCGCAGCCCGCCGAGGCCCGAGGCGACCTGGCCCACTGCCTGTTTGAGGTTCATGACCTTTTCTCCCTTTCTCCTTACGAAGGTCAGGCGAAGGCGTCGGTCAGCGCGGTGACCGCGCTGCGCAGGACCCTGACGTCACTCGTCACGCCCCGGACGATCGGGCGGGTGGCGTCTATGCCGCGATCGGTGCGGTTCCTGGGGTCGGCCTGCAACCGGTCCCGCTCCCGCTCGGCGGCCAGCGCCGCGCGGCGGAGCCCGTCCTTGATACGCCGGACGTCGGCTTCCGTCTCATTGAGGCGCTCTATGTGGCTCTCTCTCCGTTTGAGAAGGCTCTTGTAGCGCTCGTCCTGCTCCCGTGATTGCCGCTGCTCCCTCGATTCGATTTTCTCCTGGAGTTTGTCGATCTTCTTCTTCCAGGGGAACTCTCGTGTGGCACCGAGAATGGTGATGCCTTTCTCGTCCACCTTGAAAAGAGAAAGGCCGACGGTGAGGGCGGCCACGCTGGCACTCGCGGCAGTTGCTGTGTGGCTCGACCAGGCCAGGGTGTTCGAGATCCCGCTCTGTGTCGTGCGCAGCCCCTTGAAGCTCTGCTTCAGCTTCTTGACGTCGTCCGACGTGTCCTGGATCTGGTCTTTCAGGTCGGCCGCTGAAGGGCCGATGAACGGTGGGACGGGTGTTCCCATCTCCCCCTCCTCGCAGGTGTGTTGATGCTACGGTGGCGCCATGACTCCGACTGGCGTGCGGGTTTTCCTTGTGGTTCCTGTTACCTGGCACTGGTATTTCGAAGCGCGCAGGAAATACTCCATCGCCTGGTATGCGAAGCGCGCCTTGGATGTTGCCGATGCGTTTTCGCCCGGAGCTGGCGTGGACGTCTTTCTGTACGGGAAGAAGGACGGCGAGGACCACACCTCGGTGCTTCGTACGGAATTGAAGCCCGCCGGGTTGGAATCATGGGTCAAGGACTGGGCTGTGCGCCCCAACGGGGATCCGGGTCCCCTTGACGATCTGAGGCCGACGAACCCGCAGGAGGACTTCTTCGGAACGAAGAAGGAGCGCTCCTACCCGGGACCGGTCGCCGCGGTGGAAGAGGTGCTCAAATGGACCGAGCAACTAACCGGAGACAAACTCATCATCTTCTGGCTGGACTCGAACATCGAGAAAGAGGAGTTGGTGCGAACCATTGCGCGTGCGGACAGGTCCGACATCTTCTGGCAGTTCTTCGGAGACGGTGATAAATTGTCCTACTCGTTCTGGCGCAAGGACGGCCTCGAACGGGGAGGTCTGGTGCCCAACATATGGACGAGGCGGGACAGAAGCTGGAGCCGTCGGTCCATAACCCGCGGATTCAGGAAATGGAGAAATCGGTGATCGGCCCTGCATTCGTTATATCCGTGTTCGCCGCCATCGCTCTTTTTCTCTCTGGAAAGATATATGCCAGAGGAAAGGCGTTAAGAGTGCGCGGTGTGCGCGCCTCCGTCTTGTGCGTCAATGAGTCCAGAAATGGAAACGGCCAGGTATTCCTCCTGGCTCGCCATGTTCTTGATGGAGGGGCGGAACTGCAGCTGGATGTCGGCCCCTTCAGGTATCCGCCCGCGAGAATCGGCGGAACGTTCGATGTCGTATACGACCCCAATGACCCGCGGACCGTGGAGACTCCGGAAAAGGTGCCGGACGGGCGTGCCGCGCTGATCTCCATCGGCGTGTGCGCACTTGTTCTCCTGTTGGGCCTCGTGCTTATTGCGCTCAGTGTGTGAAGCCCTTTTCTTCGCCCGGTGAAGCCCGCTGCTAGGTCAGCCGAAGAACAGCGCGAGCCGGGCCGCGTCCGGGCCCTCGGGCGGCGGTGCCTCGGGCGGCGGTGCCTCGGACGGGGGTGCTTCGGATGGCTCCGGCGGGCTGGGTGGGGTGTCCGGGCGGGGGATCGGCTCCGGGTGGGGGAGCGGATCCGCCTCCTCGTCGCGGTTGACCGCGGCGAACATCCAATTGGACTCGGCCAGTTGGTCCACCGCGTGGGCCAGCAAGTAGTCCGTGACCGACCACTGGGCCGCCTCGCCGTGCAGTTCGCGGTGGAGGGCGCTGTCGCGGGGCAGATGCCGGATCAGGACCGCGAGGCGGCGGGAGGAGAGGCGGCCGCGGTGCCAGTCCAGGAGGTCGACTCCGTAGTGCCGGAGCAGATCCGCTTCCAAGGCCTCGGCGTGTTCGTCGACGAGCTCGCCGAGGCTCAGTCTTCCCCCAGGCCGAGCCCCGTCTCCTTGCCGTAGGCGTCGAGGATCGCGGCGACGTCCTGCATCGTCGTCTCGTGCCGGGTGAAGCGTGCGAACTGGCCCTCCCCGAGAAGGAGTGCGAGCAGGCCGTCGACGTCGTTGTCGTCGAGGGCACGGAGTTGGCGCGCGGTCGCTCGGGTCAGCTCCGTGGGGAGCTCGAAGGTGTCGCCGTCGAGCTCGAACGACCACGTGCGGCCCAGCGCTTCGAGGCGCTGGGCGCGGGCGGCGTTGACGTTGAAGGCGGAAGGCATGGGGGCTCCAAGGGGTCGGGAGGGAGCAAGGGGGAGGGGGAGGGGGCGCGGTGGCCGCCGACCGGGGTGTCGGGGGCGGCCACCGGCCGTCGTGCGGACCGCGTCAGCGCTACGCGTACGCCTTGTCCTTCGTGATCCACTTGGCCAGCTCGCCGCTCGGTCCCTCGAGGGCCGTGAAGGTCACGCCGAGCTTCACCGCCCCGGTCCGGGTGAGCCCCAGCTCCTCCGTCTCGGTGACCTGGCCGCGCGGGATGATGAAGCGGTACGTGATGTCCGCGCCGTCCTTGAACTCGATGCCGAGGGCCCGCTCGTCCTTCTGCGGATTGCTCGGCAGCTGGAACTCGTACGTCCCGTCGACATCCTTGGGCGGGCTGTCCGCGGTCGTCGTCTGCTTGATCGCCGACGTCGGAATGCCCATGAAGAACGCGAGCGTCTGCTTGTTCATCTGGAGCAGCTGGAACTTCACCGTGAGGTCGCGGTCGGAGTAGATGAACCGGGCCGGGGTCGCCGACTGCCAGGTGTCGACCGGGTCGATCTTCTCCTTTTTGTTGAACTTGATCCCGTCCGTCGTGGTGAAGCCCAGGTCCTGCCAGTGCGCCGTCGGCCAGTCGTCGGCGGTCGTACGGGGGACCGGAACCGGAAGCGGGTCGCCGGCCCCGGCGGGCGGGACGGTGACCGGCGCGACCAGGATGCGGCCGGTACCGGCGACGCGGATCTGGCCGCCGTTGTTCGGGTTGACAGCAGGCATGGGTGAACTCCTCGCGTGATTAGGGGAAAGGAAGGTGGGGAGGAATGAGGCGCTCAGGCCAGACGCAGGCTCAGGCGGACCGTCGCCAGGTAGCGGTTGCCGTTCGGGCGGTTGAAGTCCGGGAGCCAGCGGGGTCCGTCCGCCTCCGTGACGTCCGTGACGACGGCGGCGCCGTACGCCGTGCCGGGCAGTTCGAGGATGCAGGCCCGCGCGGCGAGGGCCACGCCGTGGGCGGTCGTCTTGTCGGGGCCGTACGCCTCCAGGTCGAGCAGCGCCTGGTCCAGGTGCTGGTCGTCGGCCCACGCGCCACCGACGCGGGAGACGAGGACGGCCTTCTGGGTGCCGTCGAAGCCGGCGGGCGGGCGGTTGTCGACCGTGGTGCCGGTCAGTTCGGGGCGGTTCTTGAGGAAGTCGACGATCAGCCGCTCCGCGTCGGGGAAATTCAGGACGCTCACATGGACGCTCCCTTCAGCCTGTTTCCGGTCAGCCTTTTGTCCGGGCAGCAAAAAGCGGCAGGTCCGCCGCCCCGGCCGGGGGCGCAGCTCTGCCGCTGCTTCAAGTGTGAGCGAGGGGTCCAGATCTCGCAACTCGCGCTTGACGGAGGTGAATTGGGGTCATGGGGGATACGGCAAAGGGCGGCCCCTATCGGTACTCGTACGCGGACCCGCGCTCATGCGCGTACGCGTACTCGTACCGATAAGGACCGCCCCGGATTCGCGTACCGCTATGCGGCTCGCCGCCCCCGCACCGCCCGCTCCGCCGCGAACACGTCCTCCAAGCGGTACAGATGCCGCCGCCCCTGCCGCCCCGCCGCCGTCAGATGCCCGAGCTGGACCCACTTGCGGATGGTCGCGGGCGCCACCCCCGCCTCGGCCGCGGCCAGCTCCCCCGTGATGAGCGCGCCACCGCGAGCCGTCATTCGGGAACCACCTCCTCGCCTTCGAGCACGTGCCCGCACGCCGGATTCACGCACCGCACCACCGCCCGCTCCGGGAACGCCCGCAGCGACACGGAGTCGCAGGCGGGGCAGCGGCCCGCGACGCGGACGAGCTGCTCGGGATCGCCGAGGGCCCGCGCGCAGCGGTGCGTCATGCGGCGCGCCTCGTCGGCCACGTGCGCGGCCAGGTCGGGGTGGTCCGCGACCCGGTCGAGCAGGCCCGCGATGCGCCGCAGGCGTACGGGTACGGGCGCGGGTGCCACCCGGCGCAGGCCGAGCCGTTCGCGTACCGCCTCCTCCAACTCCACGACGCCGTCGGTGATGTCGCGGATCGCGTCGGAGACATAGAGCCGCACGGGGGCGGAGGTGCCGCCGACGCGGGGGGCGCCGGGGCGTTCGCGCAGGGCGCCGCCCGGGGAGGGAGTGAGCTCGTCGACGAGGTCGGGGAAGCGGCGGGCGAGGGCGCCGAGCCACACGGCCGGGCCGTCGCTCGGTGCGGTGGACGCGGGCAGGTGAGGGCTCATGCGGTCGCCGCCGCACGGTCCGCCCCTGCCGTGCGACCGGCCGCCACCTCACGGCCGTTGCGCCATAACCGGCCGCCGCTCACGCCGTCGAACCACGTGTGCGCGGGGTCCACCACGGCTTCGCACTCTTTGCGAATGGGGCAGTGATTGCAGGCGCGCAATACCTCGGCCGCTTCGGAGGGGACGCGCGTGAACACGGAGCGTTGGGGGAGGTGGGCGCAGGCGGCGGACCTGCGCCAGTCGGGCCGCTCGTCCATGGGTGCCGAGTTGGGGGAGTCGTGCCAGGTCAGGGTGGGTTGCTGAGGCCTCGTCCGAGCAGGCATGTGTAAGCCCTCCCAAGATGTGGGAACATTCGTTCGAGTGTGGCGAACGAGCTCTCAGAGTTGCATGGTGCGTGTGCGCACGCAAGCGGCCACGGTTCGGGCGGAAGAGGCAAGGCCGTCCGTCAACTCGCAGCTGAGGGGTGGGCGTTGACAGAATCTCCACGAATGCGTGCGAGCGCGCACACACTACGGTGCGTGCGCGCTCGGTACGCTGCCCCCGCGACGAGGGGAGAGCGATCACATGCGTTCGAGCGTGGGGGAACGGGCCGATGGGCTCGACGAGTTCGCCGGCTGGATCGAGGGCCTGATGCGCCACCGCGGTTACGACATCGAGAGGCCGCGCGGCGGCGGCAGGTCGAAGCTCGCGGACGACGCCGGGGTGCACCGCGCCGCCGTCAGCCGCCTGTTGCAGCGGCAGAGCATGCCGGATCTGGAGACCATGCGCCGCCTCGCCGCCGTCCTCGGCGTGCCGCTGCGGGACATGCTCATCCGGTCGGGGCGGCTCACGGAGGACGACCTGCCCCTGTCCGGAAACCGCCGGGCCGAGGGCGTCGGGGCCGCGGCCCGGATGACCCCCGAGGAGGCGGCCCGGAGAATGGAAGTCCCGCTGGAGTTGCGGGAGTTGTTCGTGCGAGTGGTGGAGCAGTTCCTGCCGGGGGATGACGGTGGTACGTAGGGCCGGATGCCCTCGGGGGCGTTGAGGAGGGGTGGATGGGGAACGCGGGGGAGGGCCCGGCGGGACCGGGCGGCGCGTCGCGGGAGCACGGGCAGCGGCTCGTGGTCGATCTGCTTGCCGAGCTCAGCCGCAAGGTGTCCGAGGCGGGCGCTGAGCACGTGCGCGTCGTCACCGACGAGGAGGTCGAGCGCGAGCGCCTGCGCTGGTTCCGGGCGGGCTGGCTGGAGCGCGCCCGGGAGCGGCCGGAGGACACGGGCCCCGCCCGGATCGAGCCGACCGGGCCCGCCAGGGGCTCCGGGCACGTCGATGCGGCCGGGCGCTCCGATACGAGGACGGCCGGTCACCGCGACACCAGAGACACCGGTCACCGCGACACCGGCCACCCCGACAGCAGAGGCACCGGCCACCCCGACACCGAAGGGACGCTCGGGCCGCCCGTCCGCGTCCCGGGGATTCCGGGCGGACCGCCCGAACGAGGCCGCCCGGCCCGGGTGTTGCGCTTTCCGGACGCGGGCCGCGACTGACCACGGGCGGGGGCCCGGCCCGTGGTCGGTCGGGATCCGGGGTTCAGCAATTGCTCCGCGCCGGCTTGCCCTCGAAGCGGTCCGCGAGCCACTGGGCCGCGAGGGGGGACTGCGTGATGACGCCGCTGACGTGTTCGCCGAGCGGGACCGTGTGCCACTCCACGTTCGCGTCCCGCGCGCACCAGTCCGCGCGGACCTGCTTGCCGACGCCGTACGGGATGAGCTCGTCGGCGAGCGCGTGGTAGAGGTACACCGGCGCGTCGGGGGCGCGCGTGCCGACCCGGGACTCGCGCAGGCGCTGCTGCCAGTCCGCCTGGTCCAGGGGGTTCTTCGTGGTCACGTCGTCGATCCGCTTGAAGGCGCCGAGGGCCGCGCCGTCCGCCACGCAGCTGTTGCGCACCGCGCCGATCAGGGACTTCCCCACCGGGTTCAGATACGACTCCAGGTTCAGCTCCGGGTACGCCGCGTTCTGGCCGATCGCGGCCATGAAGATCAGGCCCGCGCCGTACGAGCCGTCGTTGAACGCGGCCACCTTCATCAGGTCGCCCGGCACACCGCCCGTCGCCGTGCCCTTCACGCGCAGCTCCGGCGCGTACGAGCCGTGCAGTTCGGCGGCCCACGACGAGGCCTGGCCGCCCTGCGAGTAGCCCATGATGCCCACCGGCGACTCCTTCGACAGGCCCGCCTCGGGCAGCCGGATCGCGGCGCGCGCGGCGTCGAGGACCGCGTGGCCCTCGGCCCGGCCCACGGTGTACGTGTGGTCGCCGGGGGTGCCGAGGCCCTCGTAGTCCGTGACGACGACCGCCCAGCCGCGCAGCGTGAGCTGCTGGATGAGGTTGGCTTCGAGGGTGGTGCCCTTGGGGAAGCCCGCGCTGGGCGCGCAGTGGTCGCCGACGCCGACCGTGCCGACGGCGTAGGTGATCAGCGGCCGCGGGCCCGTGCGCCCGTCCTGCGGGACGATGACGGTGCCGGAGACCGTGTTCGGCGCGCCCTTCGCCGTCGTCGAGCGGTAGTGGATCTTCCAGGCCTTGGTGCCGGTGGGCTGGCCGGGCAGCGGGTGGAAGGCGCTCGGCTCGGAGCTGACGACGTCCCCGGGGGCGGCGGCCGCCTTCGGGGCGTCCTGTGCCTGCGTGGTCGTGGTGGTGAGGGTCGCGGCCGACAGACCCGCGGCGGCCGTCACCGCCAGCCGTCTGACGTACGTCCGTAGGTGCATGGGGGCTCTCCCAACTGCTCGTGGGGGCTGGGGTGTCCAGGCCTGGTCGACCGTAGTGACTCACGAGTAAGAAACGGTCTGACGGGAACGCTCAGCTTCGTTGACCGCGCGGGCCAACGGGGGCGGCGCCCCGCCGGACGACGGCACCCTCGTCAGCCGGGTACGGGCCTTGCGCCCGGTACGCGCCGGGCGTCGTCCCCGTCCACCGCCGGAACGCCCGGTGGAACGCCGTGTCCTCCGAGAACCCGAGCCGCGCCGCGAGCTCCGCGATCGCCTCGCGCCCCTCGGCGAGCCCCGCGATCGCCGCG
Organism: Streptomyces sp. NPDC059003; assembly: GCF_042740445.1. Taxonomy (NCBI): domain Bacteria; kingdom Bacillati; phylum Actinomycetota; class Actinomycetes; order Kitasatosporales; family Streptomycetaceae; genus Streptomyces; species Streptomyces sp. NPDC059003. The sequence continues at coordinate 29,185 of NZ_JBHYJH010000022.1, forward strand.
TCCCGCCGCACCGCGTCCTTCAGCTCCTGGTACGACGTGGACTCCCGCGCGAGCCTGCGGCGCAGCGTCGACGGGCTGAGCGCGAGGCGTGCCGCCACCTCGCCGAGCGAGGGGAGCCGGGGCGAGGTCCGCAGGGCCGTGGCGAGCGCCCGCCGCACCTGCTCGGCGACCGTCGTCCCGTACTCGCGCCGCGAGAGCAGGTCGAACGGCGCGCGGCGCAGCATCGCCGCCAGGGCGCTCTCGTCGCGGATGAGCGGCGCGTCGAGCCAGCGCGGGTCGAGCCCGGCGCCGGTGCGCTCGGCGCCGAAGCGGACCGGGCAGCCGAAGAGCCGCTCGTAGTCGTCCTTGTGCGGGGGCGGCGGATGGCCGAAGTCCGCCCAGTGCAGCGGGATGTGGTGGCCGATCAGCCAGCTGCACAGCCGGTGCCAGATCATGACGAGGCACTCGGCTAGGAAGAAGTCCTGGTCGAGGTCGTTGCGTACGGTGAAGACGGCGGTGTCGTCCGTGCGCGTGAGCGCCAGGTCGGGGCCGCAGGGGAACAGGCCGTAGAAGGTGACGCCGCGCTCCATCGCCGCGCCCAGGTCGCGGCAGCCGAGCGCCGCGTAGCACATCATCGCGAACGTGCCGGGCCTGCTCGGCGATGAGCCGAGGCCGAGGAACTCGTCCTGCGTGGCCCGGTACAACTCCCGGAACAGGCGGGCGAACTGGGCCGCCGTGACGCGCGCCCGGTCGTCGCCGAGGAGCAGCGGCGGTATCTGCGCGGCCTGGAGCAGCGGCACGGTGTCGATGCCGTGCCGCTCGGCGCCGCGCAGCACGGCCCGCACATGGTGCACCGTGATCGTCGGCCTGGCCATGACCATGACGTTAGCCGCGGCGTCGCTGCTCAAGAAGGCGCCGGGCGCGGGCGGTTGTGGTGTTGGCCGAGAATGCGCCGGTGAACGCGCCGGTGAACGCGCTGGTGCCGCGCGCCCCCTTCGTCGTATACGGGATGTGAGCGCGCGGGTCAGCCTCGGTGACGTTTCGCGTCATGCCGCCCGGCCGGTGCGCGTCCCTAGCGTCGTACGCATGACGCAACCGCCTCCGGTCGCACGGCCGCGCACCCTGTCCGTCCTCGCCGAGTGGGCGGCGGACCGCCACGGCGAGCTGCCCGCGCTGCGGTGCCTGCGCGACGACGCCCCGGGTGCGGTGTCGTACGAGGAACTGCGGGCCGCGGCACGGGAGGTGGGCCGGGCCCTGCTGGCCCTCGGTGTCGCGCCCGGCGACCGCGTGGCGATCCTCGCCGAGACCCGCCCGGAGTGGACCTGCGCCCACCTCGGCGCGCTCGCGGCGGGCGCGGTCGTGGTGCCCGTGTACCCGACGGCGGGCGACGACGAGGTGGCGTGGGTGCTCGGCGACTCGGGCGCGTCCGTGGCGCTCTGCGAGGACGCGGCGCAGGCGGCCAAGGTGGAGCGGCTGCGCGGCAAGCTGCCGGGGCTTCGGCGGCTCGTCATGATGACCGGGGCGGACGCGTACGCCGACGCGTACGCCGATGGGGCGCGCGCCACCGTCGACGAGCTGCGCGCACGCGCCGGCGCCCGCACCCCCGATGACCTCGCGACCATCATCTACACCTCGGGCACCACGGGCCCGCCCAAGGGCTGCCGCCTCACGCACGGCAACCTCGGCGCCGTGCAGGACGCGTCGCTGCCGCTCATCGAGGGCGGCCCCGGCGACGCGACGTACCTCTACCTCCCACTGGCGCATCTGCTCGCGCAGCTCATCCAGTTCACGACGCTCATCGAGGGCGGCACGCTCGTGTACTTCGGCGGCCGCGTCGAGAACGTCGTCGCCGAGCTCGCCGCGGCCGCGCCGACGCATCTGCCGTCCGTGCCCCGGCTCTTCGAGAAGGTGCACTCGGTGGTCCTCTCGCTCGCGGAGTCCGAGGAGGGCGGGCGCGAGCGGTTCGACGAGGCGGTGCGCATCGGGGTGCTCGCGGCGGACGGGGCACTCCCGCCCGAGCTGCGGGACGCGCACGCGGCCGCCGACAAGGCGCTGTACGGGCCCGTACGGCAGGCGCTCGGCGGCCGCGTGCGGTGGGCGCTCACCGGTGGCGCGCCGATCGCCCCGCACGTCCTGGACTTCCTGCGGGCCTGCGGCATCCGCGTCTTCGAGGGGTACGGGATGACCGAGTCCGGCGGCCTGATCAGCCTCAACCATCCCGGCGCCGTCAAGTACGGGACGGTGGGGCGGCCCGTGCGCGGCTGCGAGGTGCGCGTCGCGGACGACGGCGAGGTGCTCGCGCGCGGGGCCAACGTCTTTCCCGGGTACTGGGGCGACGAGGCCGCGACGCGCGCCGTGCTCGACGCCGACGGCTGGCTGCACACCGGCGACCTGGGCGTCCTGGACGACGACGGCTATCTGACCATCACCGGCCGCAAGAAGGACCTCATCATCACGTCCGGCGGCAAGAACCTGACCCCCTCGCTCACCGAACTCGCCATCCAGGCATCGCGGTTCGTGTCCCGTGCCGTGATGCTCGGCGACCGGCGGCCCTACCCGGTGGCGCTGATCACGCTCGACGCGGAGGAGGTCAGGGGGTGGGCCGCGCGGGCGGAGCTCACCCTGACCGAGCCGCTCTCCGCCGACCCGCGGGTCCGCGCGCTCGTCCAGGAGGCGGTCGACGCGGCGAACGCCCAGGTGTCACGGCCCGCCCGCATCCGCGCCTTCGCCGTCCTCGACGAGGACTTCACGGTGGAGTCGGGCCTCCTCACGCCGAGCCTGAAGGTGCGGAGGCGGGCGGTGGGGGAGCGGTACGGGGTGGTGGTGGAGGGGTTGTACGCGAGCCCGGACGCGACCTAGGGCAGCCGTGACCTAGGACAGCCACAACCTAGGACAACCACGACCTAAGACAGCCCGGCGAGGCGCAGCAGGGCGGTGGCCCCGGCCGCCCCCATCACCACCATCACGAACGGCGCGCGCCGCCAGGCGAGCACCCCGCCGACGAGCACCCCGGCCGGGCGCGACAAGCCCGCGAACTCCTGGCCCTCGGCGACCGCGCCGGTCACCAGGAGCGCCACGAGGATCACGGTGGCGCCGGTGGTGAGCAACTCCTGGAAGCGGGCGGGCAGTTCCACGCGGCCGTGCAGCAGCGGCCCGGCGAGCCGGAAGGCGTAGGTCCCGGCGGCGAGGACCAGGACGCAGACGAGCTGGGCGTTCACGAGGGGCTCCCGGCGGACGTGGACGTGGGCGGGGACGGGGACGGGGACGCGGACTCGGCGTCGGGGCGGCGGCCCGCGGCGAGCAGGCCGAGGAGCGCGAGCAGGACCGGGAGTCCTGCGGGCAGCACCGGCGTCGCGGCCACCGCGACCACCGCACCGAGCGCGGCGGCGCGCCGCGCGCCCCCGTCGGCGTCCCGCAGCACCGGCAGGACCAGGGCGACGAGCATCGCGGGGAACGTGGCGTCGAGCCCGAACCGCCCGGTGTCGCCGAGCGCGGACCCGGCGAGGGCGCCCACGAACACGCTGACGTTCCACGCGGCGAACAGGCCGAGCCCCGATATCCAGAACGCGGCCCTGCGCCGCGCCGGGTCCGGCTGGGCCAGGACGAACGCCGCCGTCTCGTCGGTGACCAGGTGCGCGCCGACGAGCCGCGCGGGCCAGGACCGGCCGAGGCTGTCGGCGATGGCGAGGCTGAAGGCGGCGGTGCGGGTGTTGAGGACCAGGCCGGTCGCGGCGGCGGCCGCCGCGCCGCCCCCGGAGGCGAGGATGGCGACCGCGCTGAACTGGGCGGAGCCCGCGTACACGAGCAGCGACATGACGACCGGCACCCACACCGGCAGCCCGCCGGCGACGGCGATCGCGCCGAAGGAGATCCCGACCACGGTGTCGGCGAGCAGGACGAGGCCGATGTCGCGCAGGACGCCGGAGGGCAGGTCGGAGAGGCGGACGAGCCCGCGTGTTCGCTCTACGGGGTCATCCGTTCGGTGTGGCGAACGCATGCGTCGTAGAATGGGCAGATCGTGTCCCGTTCGTCAAGCCGAACGAGTGACCCGACGTACCGAACGATGAGCGCCAGGGAGCGCATGACATGACGACGACCGACGGCGCAGGCGCGCCCCGCGAATGGATTGCGGCCGCCCTGCGGCGGGAGCGCGCGCGGGCCGGGCTCTCCCTCTCCGAGCTGGCCAAACGCGCCGGAATCGCCAAGTCCACGCTGTCCCAGCTGGAGGCGGCGACCGGGAACCCGGGGATCGAGACGGTGTGGGCGCTCGCCGTGGCGCTCGGCGTGCCGTTCAGCGCGCTCGCCGAGTCGCCCGCGCCTGCGGTGACCGTGATCCGGGCGGGGGAGGGGCCGACGTTGCGCGCCGAGCGTGCGTCGTACGCGGGGACGCTGCTGTCCGCGTGTCCGTCCGGGGTGCGGCGCGACATCTACCACGGGGCCATGGAGCCGGGGGCCGCGCGGGAGTCCGACGCGCACAATCCGGGGACGGTGGAGCATCTGGTGGTCAGTACGGGGCGGTTGCTCGCGGGGCCGCGGGGGGAGGCGGTGGAGCTGTTGCCCGGGGACTACATGTCGTACCGGGGGGACGTCCCCCACGCGTACGAGGCGTTGGCGGCGGGGACGACGTTCGTGCTGGTGATGCAGCACGTGTAAGGGGCCTTCGCGGGGCGCCCCAGTCCCGCCCCTTTCCCGAAACCAGGGGCTGCCGCCCCTGGCACCCCGCTCAATCGGCGCTGCGCGCCTCGCCCTCAAACGCCGGGCGGGCTGAATTTTCTCGCCGGTGCAGCAAGGTTTCCGCCCGCCCGCCTTTCTCTCCCCGCCCTGTTTCTTCGCAGTCTCAGCCGCTTCTTCCCCCACCCGCCCCGCGGCTATTCAGCCCGTCCGGCGTTTGAGGACGAGGCGCGCAGCGCCGGATAGAAGGGGTCCTAGGGGCGGAGCCCCTAGTTTCGGGAAGGGGTGGGCCTGGGGCGCCCCGCGACGGCCCCACCCTTCAGCAACTGCTCCCGCAGCGCAGTCAGTTGGTGGGACGTGTCCACGGCGCGGGCCTCGTCGAGGGTGGTGAGGGCCAGGAGGAGGGCGTCGGCCACGACGAGGGCCGTGAGGGCCTCCGTCGTGATCCCCGTAGGCGTATGCGGCGCCGTCAACACCGCGTCGACCCGCCCCCCGTACAGCTCGGCCAGCTCATCCGTCACCAGAAGAACCCGCGCCCCGACCGCCCGCGCCCGCTCGATGAGCACCGCGAGCTCGGGCAGCGCCCGCCCCGGCTGGAAGATGACGACGGCGTCGCCCTGCCGCAGGGCGAGCAGATCGTCGGCGAGCGCGAACCCCGTGGCGCCCACATACCGCGCACGCCGCCCGATCCGCCCGAGCGTCAACGCCAGGTGCCGCGCCGCCAGTTCGGACGCCGCGACCCCGTAGGCGTGGATCTCGCCCGCGTCCGCGAGGACGCCGACCGCCGTGCGCAGCGCGTCGTCGGGGGTGAGGCGGCGCGCGTGCTCGATGCGCTCCGACGCCTCGTCGAAGACCTCGTCCCAGATGCCGCCGAGGTCCCGGCCGACGTGCGCGATGCGCTTGGCGAGCCGCACCTCGGGCGCGACCGACGACGTGAAGTCCGTGGCGAGGTCGCGCTTGAGGGCGGGCAGGCCCGCGTAGCCGAGGCGCTGGAGGGCGCGGACGACCGTGGCGTTGCTGGTGCCGCTGGCCGTGCCGAGCTCCTGCGCGGAGGCGAAGAGCAGCGATTCGGCGGGCGCGCTCGCCATGTACTGGGCGACGGCGCGCTCGGACGCGGACAGCGTCTCCCACTGGTCGCGCACGGTGGCGCGCAGCCGGGCCAGGCCCCCCTCGGCGCCGTCCGCCTCGCCGGGCGACGGGTCGGCCTTGCCGGCCTTGCCGGACGGGTCAGGCAGGCCGGACGGGTCAGTCGGGTCAGACGGGTCAGTCGGGTCAGAAGGATCAGCGGCGGGGCCAGGCGGCGGCTCTGAAATCTTCATTACAGGTGTTGACTCCCGTGTGACGGACGTTACTCTCCTGAGAAGCGCGTTCCAGTCGGAGCGCGTTTCGTAATCGACGTTACAGGAGAAGAATGGCGCCGCGCACCACCTCAGAACGATCCGTTTCGGCCCTCCCTGTCGTCGAGATCTCCGGTACGCCGACGGAGCGCGGCCGCCAGTACGGCGAGGCGGTCCGCCCCCAACTGCGCGCCGCGCTCGCGTACTACGAGGCCGCGTTCGGCCAGTCGGCGGGCCTGACCTGGGACCAGGTGACGGCGCGCGCCGCCCGCTGGCTGACCCCCGTGCGCGACTACGCGCCCCATCTCGTGGAGGAGATGGAGGGCATCGCGCAGGGCGCGGGCGTCACCCTCCTCGACGTCCTCGCCCTGAACGCCCGCGGCGAGGTGATCTACGACCGCTCCTTCAAGGACCTGACCCCGGACGACCAGGGCGAGGGCGAGGCCTCCGACGGCTGCACCTCCTTCGCCGCGTACGGCCCCGCGAGCGGCGACGGCCACGTCTACGCCGGGCAGAACTGGGACTGGCGCGCCGGGGTCGCCGACACGGTCGTGATGCTGCGGATCGTGCAGCCCCCGAAGCCGACCCTGATCATGCAGGTCGAGGCGGGCCAGGTCGGCCGCCAGGGTGCCAACTCCGCGGGCATCGCGCTGAACGCGAACGGGCTCGGCGGCCGGTTCAGCGACACCGTGGGCCTGCCGCAGACAGTCGTGCGCCGCAGCGTGCTCGACCAGCACGCCATCACCGACGCCGTGCACGTGCTGTGCCGCACCCGCGCCCACATCGCGTCGAACGCGCTGCTCACCTGCCGCGAGGGCTTCGCCGTCGACCTGGAGACCACCCCCGCCGGACACGGCTGGATGTACCCGACCGACGGGCTGCTCGTGCACGGCAACCACTACCAGGCCGGGGTCCCCGCCGCCCTCGCCCCCGACTACCGCCCCCTGTCCCCGGACTCCCTGGTCCGCGTCCCGCGCGCGGAGGAGGGGCTGCGGGCCCTGCGCGCCTCCACCGGACCCGACGAGTCCGTAAAGATCATCAAGCAGGCCCTCTCCGACCACCTGGGCCACCCCGAGTCCCTGTGCACCCACCCCGACCCGCGCCGCCCCGAAATCAGGCGCTGGGCCACGCTCGTCTCCTCCTGCGTGGACCTGACGACCGGCGACTACCGCGTCACCGCGGGCACCCCCTGCGACCACGACTACCAGCACCTGCCCTGGAACCTCTACGACGGCCCGTACGGAGACGCCGGATGACCCCGATGAAGCGCAGGGCCGACACGGGCTGGGGCCGCAGGTCCGGCACGGCCCGGAGCCGGGCCGCCGCGGCCGGGCTCGTCACCGTCTGCCTGCTCGCCGCCGGGGGCTGCGCGGGCGCCGACATGAACGCCCTGGGCGGCTCGCCCGCCGACGCCGCCAAGCTGAAGCTGCGCCCCACGACGCCGCCCGCGCGCGGCGACCTCGACCGGGCGGACTGGCTCCTGGAGGACGAGCCCGACTCGCTCGACCTGGACCGGCAGGGCAGCAGCGCGGGCCGCGTCGTCCTCACCAACGTGTGCGAGCGCCTCTACCAGCTGCAGCCCGACATGAGCGTCGAGCCGTTCCTCGCCACCAAGGCCCGCACCCCCGACGACCGGACGCTCGTCCTGACCGTCCGCGACGGCGTCACGTTCCACGACGGCTCGAAGCTCACCGCCGACGACGTCCTGTGGAGCCTCAAGCGCCACGCCCAGAAGGACATGGAGCAGTCCGACGAGTTCGAGAACGTCGCCTCCCTGCGCAAGACCGGCGCCCGCGAGATCACCATCCGCTTCAAGGAGCCCGACGCGCTGTTCACCAAGGCCCTCGCCGGGGACGCGGGCATCGTCTGGAATCCCCGCCAAGTGAGCAAGGCGGGCAAGGAGTTCGGCACCCCGGGGCAGGGTGACGCGTGCTCGGGCCCGTACCGCCTGGGGGGCTGGAAGTCCGGCGACTCCCTCACCATCGAGGCGTACGACGACTACTGGGGCAAGCAGCCGCTGACCCGGCGCGTCACCTTCCGCTGGGCCTCCGACAGCGCCCTGGTCAACGCCCTGAAGACGGGCGCGGCCGACGGCGCGTACGCCGAGTCGCCCAACACGGCGGCCGCGCTGCGCCGCGCCAAGGGCCTCAAGCAGTACTACGGCCCGTCCACCGCGTCCCTCGTCCTCATCCCCACCGCGCGCGGCGGCCTGAAGGACCCGGCGATCCGCCGCGCCCTGTCCCTCGCCCTCGACCGCAAGGGCATCGCCAACTCCGGCTACGGCGGCCTCGTCCAGCCGTGGGCGGCACCCGTCGGCGCCGGATCGTGGGGGTACGAGAGGTCCCGCTTCGCCGCCGCGCAGCGGAAGCTGGCGGCCACCGCCCCCGTGACGCCGGACGCCGACGACCTCGCCGAGGCGAAGCGGCTCGTCAAGGAGGCGGGCGCCCCCGACGACCCCGTGGTCATCGGCACCGACAGCAGCCAGGGCCGCACCGTCGTCGCCAACGCCACCCGCGCCGCGCTCCAGCGCATCGGCGTCAAGGCGCAGATCAAGACGGTGCCGCCCGCGCAGTTCGAGGAGTTCTACAGCGACCCCGGCGCCCGCGCCGACATCGACGTCCTCGTGGCCGACTGGTACATCTCCAAGTCCGACCCCCTGGGCGTCTACGACAACGGCCTGTCCGGCTCGTCCAACAACTGGGTCGGCTTCAAGGACCCCGCGTACGACCGCCTGGTGCGCCGCGCCCTCGCGACGCTCGACGACAGGAAGCGGGCGCGCCTCGTCACCGACGTGCAGCGGCGGTTCGTGACCGCAGCGGTGTGGATCCCCGTGGCGCAGGTGCCGACGGCCCTCGTCCTCAGCGACCGCCTGACGGGACCGCCCTCCTCGCAGTCGTACCTCTACTACCCCTGGGCCGCGCGGCTCGGGCTCAGAAAGGCCGGGTGAGGGCGGTGGCAGTACGAGTGCTGCGGCCGGTGGCCGTACGCGCACTGCGGCGCCTCGCGGGCGTGCTCGCGACGCTCTTCGCCGCGTCGTTCGTCATCTTCGCCGCCGTGTACGCCGCTCCGGGCGACCCCGCGGTGTTCCTCGCGGGCGGCCGCGACAAGCTGACCCCGGAGCGCCTCGCCCAGGTGCGGGCCGAGTACCACCTGGACGAGCCGCTGTTCGCCCAGTACGGGCGCTGGCTGTGGGACTGCCTCCACCTCGACCTCGGCCGGTCCTTCAAGTACAGCGACCAGGTGTCCGACCTGGTGGCCGCCCGCTTCCCGACCACCCTCCAACTCGTCCTGTACGCCACGGTCCTGTTCGTCGTCCTCGGCGTCGGCGCCGGGGTCCTGGCCGCCGTGAAGCGGTCCACGTGGGTCGACTCGGCGGTGGTGGGCGCGACGACGCTCGCCGCGTCGGTGCCGTCGTTCGTCGCGGCCATCGCGCTCGTGTCGTTCTTCGGGGTGCGGCTCGGCTGGTTCCCCGTGACCGGCAGCGGATCCGGGTTCCTCGGCACCGTGCGCCATCTGACGCTGCCCGCCCTGTCGCTGGCGCTCGGCGCGCTCGCCCTGGTCAGCCGGGTGACCCGGCAGGCGATGGTGGACGCGGCGGCCGCCGACCACGTGGAGGCGGCCCGCGCGTCCGGCGTCCCGGAGCGGGAGATCGTCCGCCGCCACGTCCTGCGCAACGCGCTCGGCCCCATCGTCACCATGTGCGGCCTGGTCATGGCCGGGATGCTCGCCGGGACCGTCGTCGTCGAGACCGCCTTCGGCCTCAGCGGCATCGGCTCCCTGCTCGTCGGCGCCATCAACACCCATGACTTCCCGGTCGCGCAGGCCGTCCTGCTGCTCATGGTGACCGGATACATCGCGGTGACGACGCTCGTCGACGCCGTCCACCCGCTGCTCGACCCCCGCGTCAAGGAGGTGCGCCCATGACGGCGACCGCTGTCGGCCCGCTCGTGCCGGTACGGGGACGGCGCCCCGTCGGCGTCACCATCGCCGCCGGCGTCCTCGCCCTGGTGGTCGCCGCCGCCGTGCTCGCGCCGCTCCTCGCCCCCTACGCCCCCGACCGGATCGACCTCTCCGCGTCCCTCGTCGGCACGGGCCGCGACCACCTCCTCGGCACCGACTCCTCGGGCCAGGACCTCCTGTCCCGAGCCCTGTACGGCGCCCGGAGCAGCCTCATCGCACCCCTTCTCCTCCTCGCCGTCGCGGGTGCGCTCGGCGTCACGCTCGGCGTGCTCGCGGCCTGGCGCGGCGGCTGGGTGGACGGCCTGGTCTCCCGGCTCACGGACGTGATGTACGCCTTCCCCGGCCTGCTCTTCACCGTCCTGATCATCGCGGTGTTCGGCACCGGCATGACGACGTCGGTCCTCGCCCTCGGCCTCGCCTTCACGCCGACCATCGCCAAGTACACCCGCTCCCTCGCCCTCGCCGAGGCCCGCAAGCCGTACGTGGACGCCTACCGCGTCCAGGGCATGGGCGGCCTGCGCATCTGCGCCCGCCACCTCGTGCCGAACCTGGGCCGGGCCGTCATCGGCTACCTGGTCGTGCTCTTCGGCGAGGCCCTGATGTCCCTCGCCACCCTGTCCTACCTGGGCTTCGGCGCACAGCCGCCCGCGTCCGACTGGGGCCTGATGGTGCAGGAGGGCCAGGCCGCGATCGTGCAGGGCGCGATGCTTCCCGCCCTCGTGCCCGGCACCGCCATCGCCCTGGTGGTGGTCTGTTTCAACGTCGTCGGCGTCTGGGCCGCCGACCGCCTGGGGAGGCAGTGATGGCCCTGTTGGAGATGGAAGACCTGACCCTGCGCGTGCCGGGCGCCGCCCGCCCGCTGCTCGCGTCCGTGTCCCTGACCGTCGCGCCCGGCGAAGTCGTGGCGCTCGTGGGCGAGTCGGGCTCGGGCAAGTCGACGACGGCGAAGGCCGCGCTCGGCCTGCTCCCGGCCGGGTCCGAGGTCTCGGGCTCGGTACGGTTCGACGGCACCGACGTGTTGTCCCTCACCGGCGAACGCCTGCGCGCCCACCGCGCCGGGTCGGTCGCGATGGTCCACCAGGACCCGCGCGCCGCCCTCAACCCGGTGCGCCGCGTCGGCGACTTCCTCACCGAACGCGGCGCGAGCCGCGCCGAGGCCGTCGAACTCCTCGCCGCCGTCGGCCTGTCAGAACCGGCCCGGCGCGTGCGCCAGCGCCCGCACGAGATGTCCGGCGGCATGCTCCAGCGCGTCGTCATCGCCGGCGCGCTCGCCGCCCGCCCCCGCCTCCTGCTCGCCGACGAGGCCACCAGCGCCCTGGACGTCACCACCCAGGCCGACATCCTCGCCCTCCTCCGCACCCTGCGCGCCGAGCACGACCTGGGCCTGCTCTTCATCACGCACGACCTGCACCTGGCGGCGGCGTACTGCGACCGCGTGTACGTGATGTACGCGGGCCACGTCGTCGAACAGCGCACGGCCGACGCCCTGTTCAAGACCCCCGCCCACCCCTACACCCGAGGCCTCCTGTCCTGCTCCCCGGCCCTGGACACCACCCCCCTCACCCTCACCCCGATCCCCGGCCGCCCCCCGTCCCTGTCGGACACGTTCGAGGGCTGCCCGTTCGTGGAGAGGTGCACGGAGGCGGAGGAGGCGTGCGGGACGTGGCTGCCGGTGCCCGGGCCCGTCCCGGGCGGAGGCACGGCGGCCTGCCTGAAGGAGAGCGTGACTCAGCCATGACGACGCACCTGCTGGAGGCGACGGGCCTCACGAAGACGTACCCGTTGCCGGGCGGCGGCACCCACAAGGCCGCGGCCGACGTGACCTTCACGGTCCCCCAGGGCGGAGCCCTCGGCATCGTCGGCGAATCGGGCTCGGGCAAGACGACGGTGGCCAGAATGCTGGTGGGCCTGGTCCCCCCGGACCAGGGCAGCATCACCGTCGAGGGCCGCCCCCGCGCACCCCGCACGCCCCGCGGGAAGACGGCCCGCCTGGCCAGGGCGAGGGAGATCCAGATGGTCTTCCAGGACCCGTACGTCTCCCTGGACCCCCGCCTCACGGCGACCCAGTGTCTGCGTACGGCGCTGCGCCTGCACGGCAGGGACGAGGCACTGTCCCGGGACCTCCTGGACCAGGTGGGGCTCGGCGCGCGGGAGGCGGACGCCCGGCCGCGGGACCTGTCCGGCGGCCAGCGCCAGCGCCTGGCGATCGCGCGCGCCCTCGCCGTCGACCCGAGGATCCTGGTCCTGGACGAGGCGGTCGCCGCGCTCGACGTGTCGATCCAGGCCCAGATTCTCCAACTGCTCGCAGAGATCCGCCGGGAGACGGGCGTGGCCCTGGTCTTCGTCAGCCACGACCTGGCGGTGGTCCAACACGTCACGGACGAGGTCCTGGTGATGCGCGGAGGCACGGTGGTCGAACAGGGCCCGACGCCCAGCGTCCTGACATCCCCGGACCACCCGTACACCCGCCTGCTCCTGGCCTCGGTCCCCAGAGAGGGCTGGGACCCGGGAAAAGCCCGTCCGGCGCTTGAGGACGAGCGCGCAGCGCGATAACCCCCCCCGCCCAAGGCCCAGGGGCCAGAAAAAGGCAGGAGCCCCGTAGCCTCCACTCAAGTGGAAGCTCGGGGCTCCTTGGGTACTGCTTCAGTTCCGGATCAGACGGCCCTGGATGGGACCGACTGGATCAAGCCGCCTTAGGCAGGGGTGACGTTCTCCGCCTGCGGGCCCTTCGGGCCCTGCGTGACGTCGAAGGTGACCGCCTGGTTCTCCTCGAGGGAGCGGAACCCGGAGGCGTTGATCGCGGAGTAGTGAACGAAGACGTCGGGGCCGCCGCCTTCCTGGGCGATGAAGCCAAAGCCCTTTTCGGCGTTGAACCACTTCACGGTTCCGGTAGCCATAAGCCCTCCTTGGGCCAAAGGGTTGCCCTGCTCCAGAACCTGCGATTGTTTAAACAACTGCAAAAGTCTGAAAACGACGAGAGCCCGCGGGTCACATGCTCCGCAGGCTCTGTACTGCAAGGGAAACCAAACTGCAACTTGCGGCGAGCTTAGCACGCAGGCACCCGGAAGCAATAGGGATCAAGATCACGTCACCCAGAGGTTTGACGCGACCTTAAGGGGGGTTGACGCGACCCCCGCTGCGACCCCTGCTGCGCCCCCGCCGAGGGCCCCGCCCCGGGCCCCGGCGCCCGCACCGTACCCCACGAGGGCTAGCCTCACCGATGTGGACAATTCTCCCAGCTCCCACCGCACCGCACGGCCGCGCGTCGGTCACATCCAGTTCCTGAACTGCCTGCCCTTGTACTGGGGCCTCGCGCGGACCGGCACGCTCCTCGACTTCGAGCTCACCAAGGACACCCCGGAGAAGCTCAGCGAGCAGCTGGTGCGCGGCGAGCTCGACGTCGCGCCCGTGACCCTGGTCGAGTTCCTGCGGAACGCCGACGAGCTCGTCGCCTTCCCCGACCTGGCCGTGGGCTGCGACGGCCCGGTCATGTCCTGCGTCATCGTGTCGCAGGTGCCCCTCGACCGGCTCGACGGGGCGCGCGTGGCGCTCGGGTCGACCTCGCGCACCTCCGTGCGCCTCGCGCAGCTGCTGCTCGCCGAGCGCCACGGCGTGCGGCCCGACTACTACACGTGTCCGCCCGACCTCGGACTGATGATGCAGGAGGCGGACGCCGCCGTGCTCATCGGGGACGCGGCGCTGCGCGCGAACCTGATCGACGCGCCCCGGCTCGGCCTGGAGGTCCACGACCTCGGCCAGATGTGGAAGGACTGGACGGGCCTGCCGTTCGTCTTCGCGGTGTGGGCGGCCCGGCGCGAGTACCTGGCGCGCGAGCCGGAGGTCGTGCGCGAGGTGCACAAGGCGTTCCTGGCCTCGCGCGACCTGTCCCTGGAGGAGGTCACGAAGGTCTCCGAGCAGGCGGCGCGCTGGGAGACCTTCGACGCCGGCGTCCTGGAGCGGTACTTCACGACGCTCGACTTCCGCTTCGGCGGCCCGCAGCTTAAGGGCGTCGCGGAGTTCGCGCGCCGGGTCGGGCCGACCACCGGCTTCCCCGCCGACGTACGGGTGGAGCTGCTCCCGTCGTGAGGCGCGGCGCCGGTGCCGCGCCGCTCAGGCGCCCGGCACCGGCGCCTTCATGTGCTTGCTGATCCACTGGATGGGGCCTTCGGCCATGGCGGGCACGTACGAGCGCGCGTTGTGCCCGCCGCCCGGGATGACGTGGAGCCGGGTCTTGACCGGCCCCTTGCCGTACTTCTTCATGAACGCCCGCAGATTCGGCTGACCGGACTCCTTCGTTCCGATCTGGAAGGCGATATCGACCTCCGGGCCCTTCCGGTCGATCAGGCGCTGCGCGAGCCGTCCCGGGTCGTTGGCGAGCCGCTCGGTCTCGTGGCCGCGCCACAGTGGTGAGTCGGGGACGGTGTCAGGCCCGGACGCGATGACCGCCCGGAACTTCTCCGGGTGCTTCAGGACCGACTTCAGGCCCACGAATCCGCCCGACGACGACCCCATGAACGCCCACCCGTCGCGGGACGTGAACGTCCGGAAATTCGCCTTGACGAAATCCGGCACGTCGTCGGTCATCCACGTGCCCATTTTCGGCTGTCCCGGTATGTCACTGCCGTCGTAATAGAACTTGTCGTCCGGGTTGAGCACCGGCATCACGACAATGAACGGCAGGCTCTTTCCCTGCTTCGACCACCGGGCGATGGAGCTCTCCAGCTTCAGGTCGGTGCCCATCCAGTAGTTATTGGGATAGCCGGGTCCGCCGGGCAGGGCGATAAGCACGGGGAAGCCGCTGTGCGCGTACTTCGGGTCGAAGTACTGCTTCGGCGCCCAGACCCAGACTTTCCCGGTGAACCCCGACTTCTTGCCGCGCAGCGTCGTCACGCCGATCCTGGTGCCGTCGTCGAGGGTGCTCTCGGTGGTGAAGGCGGCCTTCGGCCCGGTCGGCATCCGTGACCCGGAGTCCTTGCTCTCCTTGCTTTCCTTGCCCCGGTCCTGCCGGGTCGGCGCCTTCGGATCGTCGAAGCTCATGGGCTTGCCGTGGTCGGAGGAGCAGCCGGCGAGAGCGAGGGTCGCGGCGAGCGCGGCCGCGAAGCTGCTGATGAGGGTGGCAGAGCGGCGTTTCATGGGAACCTCGATGGACAAGGCGAACAAGGCGAACAAGGCGAACAAGGCGAACAAGGCGAACAAGACGGGCAATACGGCCTATTACTCCTCTCTAGAGGGAGAAACCGGGCCGCGGGTTCCCGGAGCCGTACGCTGACTCGTGCACCGGTCCGCGCAGGGCAGCCGGACCGGTCCGCGTCGGGCACTCCTGGGGGAGGCTTTCGCCATGCACCCGCTCGCACCGGACGAGCCCACGGCCATCGGGCCCTACCGGCTGCTCGGCCGCCTCGGCGCCGGCGGCATGGGCCGGGTCTACGTCGGCCGCAGCGCGGGCGGCCGCACCGTCGCCGTCAAGATCGTCCACCCGCACTTCGCGCTCGACGACGAGTTCCGCGCCCGCTTCCGGCGCGAGGTCGACGCGGCCCGGCGGGTCGGCGGCGACTGGACCGCGCCGGTCCTCGACGCCGACCCGGAGGCGGCCGTGCCCTGGGTGGCGACGGGCTACGCGGCGGGCCCCTCGCTCGCCGACGCGGTGCGGGACACCGGGCCCCTGCCCGAGCACTCGGTCCGGGTCCTCGCCGCCGGACTCGCGGAGGCCCTCGCCCACGTGGGCGGCCTCGGCCTGGTCCACCGCGACGTGAAGCCGTCCAACGTCATGCTGACCATGGACGGCCCCCGCCTCATCGACTTCGGCATCGCGCGGGCCACGGACGGCACCGCGTCCCTCACCTCCTCCGGCGTCTCCATCGGCTCGCCCGGCTACATGGCGCCGGAGCAGATCCTCGGCAAGGACGTCACGGCCGCCGCCGACGTCTTCTCCCTCGGTGCGGTCCTTGTGTACGCGGCCACCGGCGCCACCCCCTTCCCCGGCGACTCGTCCGCCGCCCTGCTCTACAAGGTCGTCCACGAGGACCCCGAACTCGGCTCCCTGACCGGCGAGTTGCGCGACATCGCGGCGGCCTGCCTGGCCAAGGAGGCGAAGGCGCGCCCCACTCCCCAGGAGCTCGCCCACCGCCTCGCCCCCGACGGCGCCGCCCCGCTCGTGGCCGCGGGCTGGCTCCCGGGCCCCGTGGTGGAACGGGTGAGCCGCAGCGCGGTCCGGCTCCTCGACCTGGACACGGGCGCGGGCCCCGAGCCGGTGCCCGCGTCGGGCCCGGTGCCGTTCACGGGGGCCGCGGCCGGGGTGTTCGGGCCGCCGGACACCTCGTACGCGGCGCAGGCCCCCGAGTCCGCGCACGCGGAGAAGTACTCGTACGCGGAGAAGTCCTCGTACGCGTCCGGGGCGGCGGCCCGCGTGCCCGAGCCGCGGGACGCGCCCACCGCACCGCCGCCCGGCAAGGTCTCGCTCTCCGTCGCCGCGGACACCGCCCCGGCCGGGCCCGAAGGGCGTGGCCGCAGGGTCAGTTGCACTGTCGCGCTCGCGGTGGCCGGAGCCCTCGCCGCGGTCACCGTGGGGTCGGTGTTCGTCTTCAACCTGCTGCCGGGCGACGACGACGGCTCCAAGGACTCCGCGAACCGTCCGCCGAGCGCGACGGGCGACGGGTCGGAGCGCGTGGGCCTCGTACCCGTCGGCTATCTCGGCAAGTGGAGCGGCGAGGCCCACCAGGCGAGCCGGGTCCCCATCGGCACGTTCGACGTCATCGTCCGCCAGGCCAAGAAGCCCGGCGACCATGTCGGCACGGTGACGCAGACGGACCTCGTCGGGGGCAAGTGCGTGGACGTCCTCACGCTCAAGTCGGTCACGAAGAAGGGAATCGTCGCGACCGGCGTGGGCGCCGAGTCCAACCCCGGCACGTGCTCCCAGGCCTCCCACACGGTCCGCCTGCTCATGGTCACCCGGGATCAGCTTCAGTACACGTCACAGGACCCGGGGGCGGGGAACCCGGAGGCACTCATGGGGCGTGTCGAGGGCTAGGGCCCTTCTGATGGATCTCCGCGGCGTCGCGACGCCCGGCACGCACTCTCGCCGCACCGCGTGAAAGCCCAAGTAGCTCCGCTACGAGGACTTCCGCGCGGCACGCCGAGAGCACGCACCGAACGCCGCTCCTTCTCCCACGGAGATCCATCAGAAGGGCCCTAGTGGACATACCGAACGCGTAGGGGCGCGTCGCCCGGGGTGGGGAGCGCGTGGCCCGCGCGGCGTCACGCGGGCCACGCCGCCGTCACCGGCGCAGGGCCCGCTTCACCCGCTTCGCCTGTGCCGTGTCGCCCAGCGTGTTCCACAGCTTCGCCGAGCTCACCGACGTGTAGACGCCGGGCGCGCCCTGGTCGCCGCAGCCGTCGCCGTAGCTGACCACGCCGATCTGGATGGGGGCCTCGCGGCCGGGCACCGTGCGGAAGATGGGGCCGCCGCTGTCGCCCTGGCAGGAGTCCTTGCCCTCGACGCCCGCGCAGAAGTTGACCTTCGCGTCGTACTCGCCGTAGGTCGTCCTGCACTCGGCGTGGGACAGGATCGGGACGCGCACCTTGCGGAGGCGGTCGGGGGTGTGGGTCAGCTCCGTGTCCGTGTTGCCCCAGCCCGTCACCGTGGCCTTCTGGCCGGGGCGGAGCAGGGAGTCGGTGCCCTGCGTGGGGAGCTTGATGGGGCTGATGCCCGTCACCGGCTTGCTGAGGTTGATGAACGCCACGTCGTACGCTTCCTGGCCCTTGAGGTAGCGCGGGTGGACCAGGATGCCGCCCTTGGCGACATTGCGTATCTTGCCCTGCTTGGTGTTGGAAAGGACGGTACGGCCCACGGCCGTCTGGACGTCCTTCGGCTTCAGCGGCTTGCCCGCGTCGTCGACCAGGCAGTGCGCCGCCGTCATCACCGTGTCCGGGGTGACGAGGCTGCCGCCACAGAACTGGCGGTCCTTGACGCTGCCGGGGCCCTTCTCCAGGACGGCCACCATGAACGGATGGGCGTCGTTGGGGACTTCGGTGCCGCCGATGATGGCGTTGGCGGCGGGGGCGCCGGTGGCCACCAGGGCGAGCGCGGTCACGGCCGTGGCGGACGCGAGCGCGACGCGGCGGGAGGCGCGGCGGGACGTGCGGGAGGGAAAGGAAAGTCTCATGGGGGTCGATTTTCTCTTTCGATGTACGAATTGCTCTGCTTTATGCGGTGAGTTGTGACGCGCGCCCGGTGATCGCTGCGCGCGTCGGCCTGTCAGAGGGCCGCAGGTGGGGGCGGGTTCACTCCCGGGAATCACTTCCGGCCCTGGAGCAACGGCCGTTCCGACAAACCGGATCGAACCGGCACCGGTCGAACTGGTCGAGGCCGCGGTGCGCCGGAGTTATCCACAGGCTCTGCGTGATCTGTCGCACCTTCCGTACGATCGTCTGAGCAGCAGCCACAGGCCGTCGACGCACCCCCGCATCCCCGCATCCAGCAACTTCACGCACCCGAACCACAGGACCAGGAACCAGGAATCCCGCCATGCTCTTGATCCTGATCATCGTGGGCGCCCTCTGGGGCGCCGCCGCGGGCCTGCTCCTGCCCCGCGCCGCGTACCGCCTGTCCGTACCGCCCGAGGAGCCCTGGGCCACCCGCTGCCCGGGCGGCGACCACGAGGTCAGGGGCTGGCTCGGCCGCACCGAGTGCGCGGACGGCGAGCGCTACGGCCCCCGGCCCGTCACCCTCGCCCTCGTGACGGCCGCGGCCTGCGCGGCGCTCGCGGCGGCCACGGGAGCTCGGCCCGAGCTCGCCGCGTGGCTGGTCCTCGCGCCGCCCGGCATCCTGCTCGCCGTCGTCGACTTCGCCGTGATGCGGCTTCCGGACGTGGTGACGCTGCCGCTCGCGGCGGTCGCGCTCGCGCTGCTCGGGGTGGCCGCGGCGCTGCCGGAGCACGGCGGCACGTGGCCGGGGGCAATCCTCGGCGCGATCACGCTGAGCGCCGGGTTCTTCGTGCTCTTCCTGATCAATCCGAACGGGATGGCGTTCGGCGACGTCAAGCTGGCGCTCGCGCTCGGCGCGGCGATGGGCTGGTACGGCTGGGGGGTGGTGCTGCTCGGCACGTTCGCCGGTTTCGTGTTCGCCGCGCTGTACGGCGGCTGGCTGGTGGTGGTCCGCAGAGCGGGCCGCAGGACGGCGATCGCGTTCGGTCCGTTCCTGCTGGGAGGGGCGCTGGCCGGGGTGCTCCTCGGGGCGTACACCGCTTGAGGGTCGCCGCAGGGCGAGCCGCCGGGGACGACGGATACGGGTGGGCGGGTGGCAGCAGCCCGCCGCGCGGCGGCGGCGACCGGCCGCCGCCCACCCGCAGTGGGCCCAGGGGCCTGACGTAGGCTGGCGCGGTACGTCGAAAAGTGGGTCAGTACGTCCACACCCCTTACGAAAGGGACCCCGGTGACCGAGAAGGCCGACCTGCAGTCCGTGCTCGACCGAGCCGCCGAGGGCGGGCGGATCACCGCTGAGGAAGCCCTCGACCTGTACCGCGACGCGCCGCTGCACGCGCTCGGCCGGGCCGCCGACGCCATCCGCCGCCGCCGGTACGCGGGCGTCGAGCACATCGCGACGTACATCATCGAGCGGAACATCAACTACACGAACGTCTGTGTGACGGCGTGCAAGTTCTGTGCCTTCTACGCGGCCCCGAAGGACACCAAGAAGGGCTGGACCCGCGACCTCGACGACATCCTGCGCCGCTGCGCGGAGACGGTCGAGCTCGGCGGCACGCAGATCATGTTCCAGGGCGGGCACCACCCGGACTTCGGCGTGGAGTACTACGAGAAGCACTTCGCGGCCATCAAGAAGGACTTCCCGCAGCTGGTCATCCACTCCCTCGGCGCGTCCGAGGTCGAGCACATGGCCCGCATCTCCAAGGTGTCCGTGGAGGAGGCCATCCAGCGGATCAACGCCGCGGGCCTCGACTCCTTCGCGGGCGCGGGCGCTGAGCTGCTCCCCGAGCGCCCCCGCAAGGCGATCGCCCCCCTCAAGGAGTCCGGCGAGCGCTGGCTGGAGATCATGGAGACCGCCCACAACCTGGGCGTGGAGTCCACCTCCACGATGCTCATGGGCACGGGCGAGACGAACGCCGAGCGCATCGAGCACCTGCGGATGATCCGCGACGTACAGGACCGGACGGGCGGCTTCCGGGCCTTCATCCCGTACACGTACCAGCCCGAGAACAACCACCTCAAGGGCCGCACGCAGGCCTCCCTCTTCGAGTACCTGCGGATGATCGCGATCGCGCGGATCTTCCTGGACAACGTCGCCCACATCCAGGGCTCCTGGCTGACCACCGGCAAGGAGGCGGGCCAGATGACGCTGCACTACGGCGCGGACGACCTGGGCTCGGTGATGCTGGAGGAGAACGTGGTCTCGTCGGCGGGAGCCAAGCACCGCTCCAACCTGCGCGAGATGATCGACATGATCCGCACCGCGGACCGCGTCCCGGCCCAGCGCGCCACGACGTACGAGCACCTCGTCGTGCACGACGACCCGGCGAACGACCCGGTCGACGAGCGCGTCGCCTCGCACATCTCGTCCACGGCGATCGAGGGCGGCACGGCCCACCCGGAGCTGAAGCTCCTCGCCTCCAACTGAGCCCCCGTGCTGACGCTGCACCGGGTGAGCGGGGTCACGGCCCCCGACGGCCGGACCGTCCCCGGCCACGCCGTGGTCGTGGACGGCACGCGTTTCGCGGCGGTCGGCCCGTACGAGGAGCTGCTCGCGGAGTACGGCGGCAGGGCCCGGGTCCGCGAGTGGGCCGGCGTCCTGACTCCGGGCCGGTACGAGCCCGACGCCGTGGCCCTCCTGGAGTCCACGTACTGGCCCGACCCGCGCGAGGCCGACGACCTGGGCACGGCTCCACTGACCGGCGCCGACCTCGACCGGCTGGCCATGACGGACACCCGCTGGGCCGCCAGCGCCAGACGCGGCGTACAGCGCCTCCTGTCAACCGGCACGACGGCCCTGGCGGGCCCCTTCACCCGCCCACCGGTCCGCACGGCCGTAGCCCGCTCGGGCCTGCGCGTCTCTCCGGTGGCACCCCCGGCGACGGGAGCGGACGCCGACTTCGCCGTCCTCACACCCGACGGCACCTGCCTGACGACGGTGATCGCAGGCCGCCTCCTCTTCCGCCGCAGATAGCCGACGACGAGGGGGGGAGGGGTCGCGCCCCGAAGGGGCGCGGGGAACTGCGCGAGCAACCACATCCCAGCCGCACCCGCCAAGAAAGCGAAGAGGGCAGACGCCCCCGCGGGAATGCCCGCCGCAGGCGAAAGGCCCACCGCCGAGGTAGAAGACCGGCCTGACACAATAGGCCGGGTGACCCGCGCATCTCTGGACAAGCAGCCGCACGAAGTCGCCTCGATGTTCGACGACGTCGCGGAACGGTACGACCTGACCAACGACGTGATCTCGCTCGGCCAGGCCCGCCGGTGGCGCAAGGAGGTCGCGCGGGCCGTGGACGCCCGCCCCGCGCAGAAGATCCTCGACCTCGCCGCCGGCACGGCGACCTCGTCCCAACCGTTCGCCCAAGCGGGAGCGTACGTCGTGCCGTGCGACTTCTCGCTCGGCATGCTGCGGGTCGGCAAGGCGCGGCACCCCTGGATGCCGTTCACGGCCGGCGACGCGATGAAGCTGCCGTTCAAGGACGACACGTTCGACGCCGTCACGATCTCCTTCGGCCTGCGCAACGTCCAGGACACCGACGCCGCGCTCCGCGAGATGCTGCGCGTGACCCGGCCCGGCGGCCGCGTCGTGATCTGCGAGTTCTCGCAGCCGACCTGGGGCCCGTTCCGCACGGTGTACGTGGAGTACCTGATGCGCGCGCTGCCGCCGGTGGCCCGCACGGTCTGCACGAACCCGGACGCGTACGTCTATCTCGCCGAGTCCATCACCACCTGGCCGACCCAGCCGCAGCTCGCGGCCCGGCTGCAGGACGCGGGCTGGTCGCAGGTCGCGTACCGGAACCTGACGGGCGGCGTCGTGGCGCTGCACCGGGGGTTCAAGAAGGCCTGAACGGTCTTCTCGGACGCACCGGTTGACGGGAACCGCACGCCAGGGAAGATGTGTCAGTTGATACATCCCGGCCACCGTGCGTGGCCGGGGTGCAACGGTCGGCGCTCACCGACCCGTCCCCTGACGTTCTCCCCGAAGACGGAGCGTTTCGATGGCTTCCTACTGCCCGCACTGCGGGGCCCCATCGCCGGACGAGGCCCGTTTCTGCATGAAGTGCGGGCGCGAACGGCTCCCGGAGCCGGGCACCGCCGACGCGCCGGCGGCCGGCCCCGCGGAAGCGGAAGACGCCTCAACTCCCCATGAGGCCACGGTCGTCGACGACAACCCGGCACCGCCCGCGAGCCCACCCGCTCCACCCGCACCACCCACCCCGGCGAGCCCACCCGCTCCGACGGGCCCGCCCGCGGCTCCGGCAAGCCCGCCCCCGCCCCTCCGCACTCCCCCTCCCGCCCCCACCGCCCCCTCTCCCGCAGGCGCCTTCCTCGGCCGCACGGTGCGCGGCGACTGGGCCGGGTCCGTGCAGGCGGCCCTGTGGCCGCTGGTGACGCTGCTCGCCGTGGCGGTGGCGTGCGCGATCCCGTCGTACGGCCAGGACGACGTGGACGTCGTCGGCTTCGGCGACCGGCTGCGGCTCGCGTTCGCCGTCGTGCTGCAAGCGGTCGGCGGAAGCCTGGAGTTCACGGGCCAGGACGAGCGCGACAGCCTCGGCTCGTCGTCGTCGGACCCGGCGATCGAGGGCAGCGCGTCGCTGCACCTGATCCCGCTGACCGTGACGGCGCTGTTCATCGGGGCGCTCGTCATCGGCGCCCGCGTCCTCAGGAACCGGCAGCGGGCGCGCGCCGCCGCGGTGCCCGGCGCCGCCGGGACGACCGCAGGGCTCGAAGCGGCCGTCCGCGTCGGCGTCCTGACCGCCGCGGGCGTGCTGGTGCTCGCCCTGTTCGGGCAGCCGGAGATCGAGGACGTCGAGCTGTCGTCGGGGCCGTTCCTGGCCATGCTCGGCGCGTTCGTGCTCGCCCTCGCCGTCTCGGCCGCCGTGCTCCAGCGCGACGAACTGGCGCACCGCCTGGCCACGCGCCCCGGCGCGCAGGCATTCGTACGCGCCACCGGCACCGCGATGCGCGCCCTCGTCATCGTGCTCGCGCTGTGCTCCGTGACCGCGTATCTGAGCCTCACCCAGATCGACGACCTCGCCGAGACCGCCGACCTGCGCGACTCCGGCGTCTCGCCGTACGTCGTCGCGCTGCTGCTGCTCCCGAACCTGGGCGTGGCGGCGCTCGGCCTCGGCTGGGGCGCGCCCCTGGAGGCGGAGGCGAGCAGGGACGCTCCGGCGTACGGCGGCCAGGACGAGACCGGGACCTTCGACCTGTCCAAGCTCGGTGACGTGCTGAACTCGGGCGCGGTCGTCGGGGCGTTGGCGCTCGGCCTGGTCGCGGCGCTCGTGGTCGGCGTCCTGGCCGCGCGCCGGTGCGCGGGCCGCGGCGAGCAGATCCTCTCCGCGGGCGTCTTCTTCGCGGTGTATCTGCTGCTCGCGGCGTTCGGCGGCCTCACCTTCGAGACGACGGCGAGCGAGGCCGGGTTCGGCGGGCGCACGGCGAGCAGTTCGATCGAGGCGGGCGTGAGCGTGCCGGACGTGCTGCTCTTCGGGCTGCTGTGGGTGGCCGGTGCGGTGGTCGTCGCGCCGTTCCTGGTGCGGATGGCGGGGCAGGGGGCGTTCGTGGGCGCGCCGCCGCTGCCGCCGACGGCATCGGGCGCGACCGCTGCGGCGTATGCGGCTGCTACGTCCCCGACGTTCGCGGCACCGACGGTGTCCCCGACGCCAGGGTCACCCGCGGCGTCCCCCACACCCGGGGCGTCCCCGGCGCCCCCCACGGCCCCGGCGTCCCCCGCACTCCCGGCATCCCCCACGGCGTCGGCAGCCGCCCCGACCCAGACCGCGACCCCCACACCCGCCGCCACGCCGACACCCCCGCCCGCCCCCACGCCCACACCCCCGCCCGCCCTCGCGCCCACCCCAACCCCAGCCCCGACTCCCGCCCCCACCCCGTACGCCGCCTACCCGCCAGGCCCCCCGCAGCCCGCCACCGCGAACTCGCGCGGCCGGACCGGGATCTGGGCGGCCACCCTCGCCGGCGCCCTGGTCATCGGCGGCGGCACCGCGGCGGGCGTCCTGCTCTGGCAGGAGAACGGCGACGACACGTCGGACGAGGCGGGCAAGAACGGTTCCCCGTCCGTCAGCCGCTCCGACCAGCCGCGTCGGGACCCCAAGGGCACGCAGGACCCGACGGACCCGGCCACGCCGGACGACACCACGGGAGCCGGGGACGGCGGCACCGAGGGCGGCGTCGACGACGCGTCCGTGCCCGCCGGTTCGCAGCGCGTGACCGACGACAAGGGCTTCTCCTTCGCCGTGCCCGACGGCTGGCGGCGGCAGACCAGCGACAACCCGACACAGATCACGTACGCGGGACCGCAAGGGCCGGAGAACTTCCAGGTCGGCGTCATCCGGAACGCCGACTACACCTCGTACGAGAACCTCGACAACATGGAGGTCCACGCCAAGAAGGACCCGGATAAGTCGGACTACCGGCGGGTCCGCCTGGAGGCGAACACCTTCCAGGGCCACGACGGCGCGGTCTGGGAGTACACGTACACGGACCGCGCGGACCGCACGATCCACGCCATCAACCAGAGCTACATCGCGGACGACGGCACCGAGTACGCCATCCAGCTCTCCTGGCGCGAGGAGTTCTGGTCGGACGCGGAGGGCGCGCGGACGCACCGGACGGCCCTGGACGCCTGGCGGCTCACCGGCTGACAGGCCGACAGGCCGACAGGCGGGAAGGGCTACCAACTGCCCGCGCCGACCTCCGACTGCCCCGGCTCGTCGAGCTCCCGCTGGAGGCCGCCGTCCGGCGGCCCCGGCCGCCGCGGCTCCCGCACACCCGCGCCGCCCTCGCCCTCCTGCGGGCCGAGGTCGAACCACACCGTCACCACGGCGCCGCGCGGGACCTCGGTGCCCGGCGGCGGGTACTGGCGCACGACGTGTTCGAGGACCACGTCGTGGAAGCCGGGCCGGTCGCCCGCTTCGAGCCGTACGCCGTGGAGCGCGGCCGTCTCGCGCGCGTCAAGCGCCATCTGGCCCACGAAGCGCGGCACGCGCACTTCCGGCGGCCCGGCGTACCCCGGTGTCTTCGGCACAGGCGTCACCCCCCAGCGGTAGGGGCAGGGTAGCTCCGCCCGCCCCGTCCACAACCCCGCCGGGAGCGCGCGCGGCCACAAGCGGCTACAACGCGAGCCGGAAGCAGTGCGCGTCGCGGTCCTGGCCGGGCGCGGCGACCGTCTCCCCGAGCTCCATGCCGAGGCGCCGGGCCACCGCGATGGACCGCTCGTTGCGCGTGTCGATCACCGCGACCACCGACCGCACGCCCGCGGCCCGCACCCGGTCGAGCGCCATGCGGGCCGCCGCGGTCACATAGCCCCGGCCCCACGCCGCGCGCGTGAGCCGCCAGCCGATCTCTATCTCGCCCGCGGGGCCCCAGTCCCGGGGCCACGGCTGCGCGCCCGTGAGGCCGACGGGCTCGCCGTCCGGGGCGAGCAAGGTCCACAGGCAGAAGCCGAGTTCGGCGTCGTGTCTGCGCTGGCGCGCGGTGAGCTCCTCGTACATGGACAGCTCGGACGGCACGCCGTTGGTCGTGTACCGCATGACCTCGGGGTCGTCGAAGAGCCGGTGCCAGACGAAGGCGTCCTCGTCGGTCGGGACGCGCAGCTGGATGTCCGCGCGGCTCACGTCGCTCACGTCGCTCACAAGTGGCCCTTCGGCTGGTTGATCAGTACCGCCTCATAGACTGCCTCTATCCCGTGCCCGTCGGCACACTGATTTCGAGCCTTGGGGAGAACCCGCCGTGACCGAGCCGCTCTCCGAAAACTCCGCGGACGTCATCGTCGTCGGCGCCGGTCCCGCCGGCTCGACGACGGCGTACTACCTGGCGAAGGCCGGACTCGACGTACTCCTTCTGGAGAAGACCGCGTTCCCACGGGAGAAGGTCTGCGGTGACGGTCTGACGCCGCGCGCCACCAAGCAGTTGGTGGCCATGGGCATCGACATCTCCGAAGAGGCCGGCTGGCTGCGGAACAAGGGGCTCCGCATCATCGGCGGCGGCTCACGGCTTCAGCTGGATTGGCCGGATCTCGCCTCTTACCCCGACTACGGCCTCGTCCGGAAGCGCGACGACTTCGACGAGCAGCTGGCCCGCCAGGCGCAGAAGGCGGGCGCGCGCCTGCACGAGCGCTGCAACGTCGGCGCCCCGATCGTCGACGAGCGCACGGGCCGGATCACCGGCGTGCACGCCAAGCTCGGCGAGGAGAAGACGCCCGTCACCTTCCACGCGCCCCTGGTCGTCGCCGCGGACGGCAACTCCACGCGCCTGTCGCTCGCGATGGGGCTGCACCGCCGCGAGGACCGCCCGATGGGCGTCGCCGTGCGCACGTACTTCACCTCGCCGCGCCACGACGACGACTACCTGGAGTCCTGGCTGGAGCTGTGGGACCGCCGCGGCGCCCAGGACCGCCTCCTGCCCGGCTACGGCTGGATCTTCGGCATGGGCGACGGCACGTCGAATGTCGGCCTCGGCGTCCTGAACACGTCGGCCGCCTTCAAGGAGCTCGACTGGCGCGAGATCCTCAAGGCCTGGTGCGCCTCGATGCCGGAGGACTGGGGCTACACCCCGGAGAACATGACGACGCCGATCCGCGGCGCCGCCCTGCCGATGGCCTTCAACCGCCAGCCGCACTACACCCGCGGCCTGCTCCTCGTGGGCGACGCGGGCGGCCTGGTGAACCCGTTCAACGGCGAGGGCATCGCGTACGCCATGGAGTCCGGCCAGATCGCCGCGGACGTCATCGTGCAGGCCGTGGCCCGCGCCACGCCCGCCCAGCGCGAACTGGCCCTCAAGAACTACCCGAAGACCCTCAAGGAGGTCTACGGCGGCTACTACACGCTCGGCCGGGCCTTCGTGAAGCTCATCGGCAACCCGAAGGTCATGCAGATCGCCACCCAGCGCGGCCTCACGCACCCGGTCCTGATGAAGTTCACCCTGAAGATGCTCGCCAACCTGACGGACCCGACGGGCGGCGACGCGATGGACCGCATCATCAACGGCCTGAGCAGGGTGGCCCCGAAGGCCTAGCAGTTCTCGCCGGCGCGCCGCGCCGGTCGGCACGCGAAAGGGCCGGAACCCGCTCGGGGTTCCGGCCCTTCGTCGTCCGTACGAAGTACGCGACCGCGTCAGAGGACGCGCACGGCTCCGGAGGCGGGGTAGCCGGAGAGGTCCTGGATCACGACGCCCTTGCTGGGGTTGGCCGCGTCGAGGTACTTGCCGCCGCCGATGTAGACGCCGACGTGGTACGCGGAGCCCGCGCCGCCCCAGTACAGGATGTCGCCCGGCTGGATGTTGGAGAGCGAGACCGGCGTGCCGGCCGTCGACTGGGCCTGCGAGACGCGCGGCAGGTCGACGCCGACCTGCTTGAAGGCGGCCTGGACCAGGCTGGAGCAGTCCCACGCGTTGGGGCCGGAGGCGCCCATCACATACGCGTCGCCCAGCTGGGCCTTCAGGAAGCTGATGACGGTGCCCACGCTGCCGCTGGCGGGCGCGGCGACGTCGGAGGCGGAGGAACCGCCACCGGTGTTGCTGGAGCCGCCGCCGGAGGGCGCGGAGGACGTCTTGAGCGTCGTGCGCTCGGTGGACCGCGCGGCGCGCTCCTGCGCGGCCTTGCGCTTGGCCTCGGCCTCGGCCTTGGCCTTCTTCTCGGCCTCCGCCTTCTTCTCCGCGGCCTTCTGGTCCTTGGTCGCCTGCTTGGCGGCCTTGACGGCGGCGGCCTCCTGCTGGGCGCGCGCCTCGTAGCTGTCCGCGGTCTGCTGGGTGGCGTCCGCGGACTGGGCGATCTGGGCGGACAGATCGGCCGTGAGGGTGGGCAGCTCGATGGTCTCGGTCACCGGCTCGGCGGCATTCGCCGTACCAGCGGCGCCGGCCACTGCCAGGGTGCTGAGGACGCCACCGGCAACTCCGGCGCGCAGAGCCATCTTCGACGCGCTGCGACGGGGCTTCCGGTGGCTGGGTATGTGAGCGGTGTGGGACATGAGAACAACCGCTATCAGGGACACACGGTTCCCTTCAAGAAACGTGTGCTGCGCCACAGTTGCGCCGCGCAGGCTTGAATCCCGGGCGTGTCGCCCCTTATTGACGCCGTAACGGGCAATGCGGACAGGCGTGATCACGCCTGTGATCATGGGTTTTCGGCATTACGTCCGAATTGCCCGTGGTCTAGCACGCGTTGACGCGGTTGGCCAAGCCCGGTTGTTCGCCCGGCCGTTCGGGTGTGGCGCAGCTCACTCCCGACCCCCTCGCGCCCCTCCCTGAGACCCCATCGAGACCTTCCCGAGACCTCCCGACGGTTCGCGGCCGCGCGCCGATGGCACAGGCGTACGCGCCGATGGTTCGTGAATCCGTGCACACGTCCACCCTCGTCCACATCTCTGCCGCCCCCGTGTGAACGCGTCCCTCTATCAAGTGATCACGTCCAGCGCCAATTTGCCTGTAGTGGCCAACTCTTGATAATGCAACCCCGCCCCGACCAGGCGTAACACGTCAAGATGTCACCTCTGGTGATCACTCAGGTGCTTCGCGTGTGAAGATCACCGCTCATCCGACTTCATGATCCTTCGTCAGGTGGTGGAGATCACAAAGCCGTTGTCGTACCCCGTGTCGCAGATCACAGACCGGCAGGCATAAGATGCGGGGCAGTTGGGCTTGTGACCTGCTTCACATGTAAGCGATCTTCGGGGGCTCCGGAAGGTGCCCGGGGCGCCGTGCGAGGTGGGGCGCGAGGCCGACGCAACCGCCAGCAGTCAGTGCCGACTGAGAGGAGCGAGGAGCGGTGAACGCGTATGCGCCCATCCTCGTACTGGGAGCCCTCGGAGCAGGCTTTGCGATCTTCTCCGTGGTCATGGCCACGCTCGTCGGGCCGAAGCGGTACAACCGCGCGAAGCAA
Source organism: Streptomyces sp. NPDC059003 (assembly GCF_042740445.1). Classification (NCBI taxonomy): domain Bacteria; kingdom Bacillati; phylum Actinomycetota; class Actinomycetes; order Kitasatosporales; family Streptomycetaceae; genus Streptomyces; species Streptomyces sp. NPDC059003. Next base: position 58,228 of record NZ_JBHYJH010000022.1, read on the forward strand.
GAGGCCTACGAGTGCGGCATCGAGCCGACCCCCACGCCGGCCGGCGGCGGGCGCTTCCCCATCAAGTACTACCTGACGGCGATGCTCTTCATCGTCTTCGACATCGAGATCGTCTTCCTCTACCCCTGGGCCGTCACGTTCGACGCCCTGGGGATTTTCGGGCTCGTGGAGATGCTGCTCTTCGTGCTCACCGTCTTCGTCGCGTACGCGTACGTGTGGCGGCGCGGCGGCCTGGAATGGGACTGACCCCCGGAAGGGGACAGAGGAGCCACTGAGCATGGGACTCGAAGAGAAACTGCCGAGCGGATTCCTGCTGACCACCGTCGAGCAGGCCGCCGGGTGGGTGCGCAAGTCATCCGTCTTCCCCGCCACGTTCGGCCTCGCCTGCTGCGCCATCGAGATGATGACGACGGGCGCCGGACGGTACGACCTGGCGCGGTTCGGCATGGAGGTCTTCCGCGGCTCGCCGCGGCAGGCGGACCTGATGATCGTGGCCGGGCGCGTCAGCCAGAAGATGGCGCCCGTCCTGCGGCAGGTCTACGACCAGATGCCGAACCCCAAGTGGGTGATCTCCATGGGGGTTTGCGCATCGTCGGGCGGGATGTTCAACAATTACGCGATTGTCCAGGGTGTGGACCATGTGGTCCCGGTTGATATCTATTTGCCCGGCTGTCCGCCCCGGCCCGAGATGCTGATGGACGCGATTCTCAAGCTGCACCAGAAGATCCAGACCTCCAAGCTCGGCGTGAACGCGGAGGAAGCGGCCCGCGAGGCGGAGGAGGCGGCCCTCAAGGCGCTCCCCACCATCGAGATGAAGGGGCTGCTGCGGTGAGCGACGCGAACGGCAATTCCACGAAGGGCAACGCCGCCCACGGCAACGCCTCGAACGGCGTCAACCCGGAGAAGGACCTCGGCGCCGCCAACCTCCCCGGCCAGCGGGGCGAGGGCGGCGAGGAGGTCCGCGTCCAGCGCGGCATGTTCGGCGCCAATAACGGCGGCGACACCTCCGGCTACGGCGGCCTGGTCCGCTCCATCCGGCTCCCGGGCCCGGCGACGCGCCCGTACGGCGGCTGGTTCGACGAGGTCGCCGACGAGCTCGAAGGCGCCCTGGAGGAGCAGGGGCTCCTCCCGGAGAACGCCATCGAGAAGACCGTCGTCGACCGCGGCGAGCTCACCTTCCACATCGCGCGCGAGCACCTCGTCCGGGTGGCCCAGACCCTGCGCGACGACCCCGCGCTGCGCTTCGAGCTGTGCACCGGCGTCTCCGGAGTGCACTTCCTCGGGGACAAGGGCCGCGAGCTGCACGCCGTCTACCACCTGCGCTCGCTGACCCACGGCCGTCTTATCCGCCTGGAGGTCAGCGCCCCCGACGCCGATCCGCACGTCCCGTCCCTGGTCGCGGTCTATCCGACGAACGACTGGCACGAGCGCGAGACGTACGACTTCTTCGGCCTGGTCTTCGACGGCCACCCCGCGCTCACGCGGATCATGATGCCGGACGACTGGCAGGGCTTCCCGCAGCGCAAGGACTACCCCCTCGGCGGCATCCCCGTCGAGTACAAGGGCGCCCAGATCCCGGCTCCGGACCAGCGGAGGTCGTACAGCTGATGAGCACTTCTTCTGCATCCACCGCCGCGTCCGGGTCCGCATCGGCGTCGGCGCGCGAGACCACCGAGGGGACCGTCTACACGGTCACCGGCGGCGACTGGGACGAGGTCGTCCAGTCCGCGGCGCGGGCCGACGACGAGCGCATCGTCGTCAACATGGGCCCGCAGCACCCCTCCACGCACGGCGTGCTCCGGCTCATCCTGGAGATCGAGGGCGAGACGGTCACCGAGGCCCGCTGCGGCATCGGCTATCTGCACACCGGCATCGAGAAGAACCTCGAGTACCGCACGTGGACCCAGGGCACCACGTTCGTGACCCGCATGGACTACCTCACGCCGTTCTTCAACGAGACGGCCTACTGCCTGGCCGTCGAGAAGCTGCTCGGCATCGAGGACCAGATCCCGGACCGCGCCACGATCCTGCGCGTGCTCCTGATGGAGCTGAACCGGATGTCCTCGCACCTGGTCTGCATCGCCACCGGCGGCATGGAGCTCGGCGCGACCACGATCATGATCTACGGCTTCCGCGATCGTGAACTCATTCTCGACATCTATGAGTTGATCACCGGTCTGCGCATGAACCACGCGTACATCAGGCCCGGCGGACTCGCCCAGGACCTGCCGCCCGGCGCGGTGGACCAGATCCGCGAGTTCGTGAAGAAGATGAAGAAGAACCTTCCCGAGTACGACAAGCTCGCCACCGGGAACCCCATCTTCAAGGCCCGCATGCAGGACGTCGGCCATCTCGACCTCACCGGCTGCATGGCCCTCGGCGCCACCGGCCCGGTCCTGCGCTCGGCCGGACTCCCGCACGACCTGCGCAAGTCCGATCCGTACTGCGGCTACGAGACGTACGAATTCGACGTCCCCACCGCCGACACCTGCGACTCCTACGGGCGCTTCCTGATCCGTCTGGAGGAGATGCGCCAGTCCCTGCGCATCATCGAGCAGTGCCTCGACCGGCTGCGCCCCGGGCCCGTCATGGTCGCCGACAAGAAGATCGCCTGGCCCGCCCAGCTGGCCCTCGGCCCGGACGGGCTCGGCAACTCGCTGGACCACATCAAGAAGATCATGGGCACCTCCATGGAGGCCCTGATCCACCACTTCAAGCTGGTGACGGAGGGCTTCCGGGTGCCGCCCGGGCAGGCCTACGCCGCCGTGGAGTCGCCCAAGGGCGAACTGGGCGTGCACGTCGTCTCCGACGGCGGCACCCGTCCCTACCGGGTCCACTTCCGCGACCCGTCCTTCACCAACCTGCAGGCCATGGCGGCGATGTGCGAGGGCGGCCAGGTCGCCGACGTCATCGTCGCCGTCGCGTCCATCGACCCCGTGATGGGAGGCGTCGACCGGTGACCACTGCCGAATCCGAGGGCGTCAGCCTGGGCATGCCCCAACTGCCCCCTCCGGACTACCCGGCCGACGTCCGCGCCCGCCTGGAGGCGGACGCGCGCGAGGTCGTCGCCCGCTACCCGGACTCCCGGTCGGCTCTGCTCCCGCTGCTGCACCTGGTGCAGGCGGAGGAGGGCCATGTGACGCGCACCGGCATGCAGTTCTGCGCGGACGTGCTCGGCCTGACCACCGCCGAGGTGACGGCCGTCGCGACCTTCTACACCATGTACCGCCGGGGTCCTTCCGGCGACTACCAGGTCGGCGTCTGCACCAACACCCTGTGCGCCGTCATGGGCGGCGACGCCATCTTCGAGGCCCTCCAGGAGCACCTGGGCGTCGGCAACGGCGGGACCACCGACGACGGCAAGGTGACGCTCGAACACATCGAGTGCAACGCGGCCTGCGACTTCGCGCCCGTGGTGATGGTCAACTGGGAGTTCTTCGACAACCAGACGCCGCAGAGCGCCAAGCGCCTCGTCGACGACCTGCGCTCCGGAGCGACGGTCGAGCCGACCCGCGGCGCCCCCCTGTGCACGTTCAAGGAGACGGCCCGGATCCTCGCGGGCTTCCCGGACGAGCGCCCCGGCGCCGTCGAGGCGACCGGCGGCGCGGGCCCCGCGTCGCTGGTGGGCCTGCGCCTGGCCAAGGGCGAGACGGCACCCGCGCGCGTGGTCCACCCGAGGGCGGGCGGGCCGGAAGGCGCCCAGCCGCACGACCCGTCGCCGAGCGAGCACCTCAGCTCGCACGACGCGCCGCAGCAGACCTCGGCCTCCGACCCGGACCACCCGGCCGGTCCGACCGCCGAGGAGGGGGAGTGATGACCTTGGCAGCCGAGATCAACGAGACCAGCCCGGAGAAGGTGCTCGCGCCGGTCCTTTCGGCCTTCTGGGACGAGGAGAAGTCCTGGACCCTGGACGTCTACCGGCGCCACGACGGCTACGAGGGGCTGCGCAAGGCCCTCGCGATGGCGCCGGACGACCTCATCGCCTACGTGAAGGACTCGGGCCTGCGCGGCCGCGGCGGCGCGGGCTTCCCCACCGGAATGAAGTGGCAGTTCATCCCGCAGGGCGACGGCAAACCGCACTATCTAGTTGTCAACGCCGACGAGTCGGAGCCGGGGACCTGCAAGGACATCCCGCTCCTCTTCGCGAACCCGCACTCCCTCATCGAGGGCATCGTGATCGCCTGCTATGCGATCCGTTCGTCGCATGCGTTCATCTATCTGCGTGGTGAAGTCGTCCCCGTGCTGCGTCGCCTGCACGAGGCCGTGCGGGAGGCCTACGCGGCGGGCTACCTCGGCAAGAACGTCCTGGGCAGTGGACTCGATCTGGAACTCACCGTGCACGCGGGCGCGGGCGCGTACATCTGCGGTGAGGAGACCGCGCTGCTCGACTCGCTCGAAGGCCGCCGTGGCCAGCCGCGACTGCGTCCCCCCTTCCCTGCCGTCGCGGGCCTCTACGCGTGCCCCACTGTTGTCAACAACGTCGAGTCCATCGCGTCGGTTCCCGCGATCCTGCATCGGGGCAAGGACTGGTTCAAGTCGATGGGCAGCGAGAAGTCACCCGGCTTCACGCTGTACTCGCTCAGCGGCCACGTCGCCTCGCCCGGCCAGTACGAGGGCCCGCTCGGCATCACGCTGCGCCAGCTGCTCGACATGAGCGGCGGCATGCGCCCCGGCCACCGCCTCAAGTTCTGGACGCCGGGCGGCTCTTCGACGCCGATGTTCACCGACGAGCACCTGGACGTGCCGCTGGACTACGAGGCCGTGGGCGCCGCCGGGTCCATGCTCGGCACCAAGGCGCTGCAGTGCTTCGACGAGACCACCTGCGTGGTGCGGGCGGTCACGCGCTGGACGGAGTTCTACGCCCACGAGTCCTGCGGCAAGTGCACGCCCTGCCGTGAAGGCACGTACTGGCTCGTGCAGTTGCTGCGCGACATCGAGGCGGGCAAGGGCGTCATGTCCGACCTCGACAAGCTGAACGACATCGCCGACAACATCAACGGCAAGTCCTTCTGCGCCCTCGGCGACGGCGCCGCGTCGCCGATCTTCTCCTCGCTCAAGTACTTCCGCGAGGAGTACGAGCAGCACATCACCGGCAAGGGCTGCCCCTTCGACCCGGCCAAGTCGACGCTCTGGAGCGACGGGCCCGCCGACACCACGGAGGTGAACGCATGACAGTGACCACCAATAGCGCTCCCTCCGGGGGCGGCGAGGCGGCGGTTCCGCCGGAGGACCTGGTCACGCTGACGATCGACGGCATCGAGATCAGCGTCCCCAAGGGGACCTTGGTGATCCGCGCCGCCGAGCTCCTCGGCATCGAGATCCCGCGCTTCTGCGACCACCCGCTGCTCGACCCGGCCGGCGCCTGCCGCCAGTGCATCGTCGAGGTCGAGGGCCAGCGCAAGCCGATGGCCTCCTGCACCATCACCTGCACCGACGGCATGGTCGTGAAGTCGCAGCTGACCTCGCCGGTCGCCGAGAAGGCCCAGCGCGGCGTGATGGAGCTGCTGCTCATCAACCACCCGCTGGACTGCCCGGTCTGCGACAAGGGCGGCGAGTGCCCGCTGCAGAACCAGGCCATGCAGGTCGGCGACGCGGACTCGCGCTTCGAGGGCAAGAAGCGCACCTACGAGAAGCCGGTACCGATCTCCACCCAGGTCCTGCTCGACCGCGAGCGCTGCGTGCTGTGCGCGCGCTGCACCCGCTTCTCGAACCAGATCGCGGGCGACCCGATGATCGAGCTGATCGAGCGCGGCGCGCTCCAGCAGGTCGGCACGGGCGAGGGCGACCCCTTCGAGTCGTACTTCTCCGGGAACACCATCCAGATCTGCCCGGTGGGAGCGCTCACGTCGCACGCCTACCGGTTCCGGTCCCGGCCCTTCGACCTGGTGTCGTCGCCGTCCGTCTGCGAGCACTGCGCGGGCGGCTGCGCGACCCGCACGGACCACCGGCGCGGCAAGGTCATGCGGCGGCTCGCGCAGGACGACCCCGAGGTCAACGAGGAGTGGATCTGCGACAAGGGCCGCTTCGGCTTCCGGTACGCGCAGAAGCCGGACCGGCTCACCACTCCCTTGGTGCGCAACGCCTCCTCCGGAGAGCTCGAACCGGCCAGCTGGCCCGAGGCGTTGGAGGCGGCCGCCACGGGCCTCGCCGCCGCGCGCGGCCGCGCCGGCGTCCTCACCGGCGGGCGGCTCACCCTGGAGGACGCGTACGCGTACAGCAAGTACGCGCGCGTGGCGCTCGACACCAACGACATCGACTTCCGCGCGCGGGTGCACTCCAGCGAGGAGGCCGACTTCCTTGCGGCCCGCGTCGCCGGTCACGGCCGCGATCTGGACGGCGCCGGTGTCACGTACGCCTCCCTGGAGAAGGCGCCCGCCGTCCTGCTCGTCGCCCTGGAGGCCGAGGAGGAGGCGCCCGGCGTCTTTCTGCGCCTGCGCAAGGCCTGGCGCAAGCACGGCCAGCGCACCTTCTCCCTCGCCACGTACGCGACCCGTGGCCTGGAGAAGGCGGGCGGCACGCTGCTGCCCGCCGCGCCCGGCACGGAGACCGAGTGGCTGGACGCGCTCGCGGCCGGCGTCGGCCTGGAGGCCGACGGCACGAAGGCTGCGGAGGCGCTGCGGGCGGACGGCTCGGTGATCGTCGTCGGTGAGCGCCTCGCGGCCGTGCCGGGCGGGCTCACCGCCGCCGTCAGGGCCGCGGCCGCCACCGGCGCACAGCTGGTGTGGATCCCGCGCAGGGCCGGGGAGCGCGCCGCCGTCGAAGCGGGCGCCCTGCCGTCGCTGCTCCCCGGCGGCAGGCCCGCCACCGATCCCCGCGCGCGGGAGGAGGTCGCCGCCGCCTGGGGCGTGGCCGAACTCCCGCACCGCTACGGCCGCGACGCCGGCCAGATCGTCGAGGCCGCCGCGACCGGCGAGATCGGCGCCCTCCTGGTGGCGGGCGTCGAGGTCGGCGACCTGCCCGACCCGGCACGCGCGCGTGCGGCCCTCGACGAGGTCGGCTTCCTGGTCTCCCTGGAGCTGCGTCCGAGCGAGGTGACCGAACGCGCCGACGTGGTCCTCCCGGTGGCCGCCGTCGCCGAGAAGCCGGGCACCTTCCTCAACTGGGAAGGCAGGGCCCGGCTTTTCGAAGCCGCGCTCAAGCCGGACCAGATGACCCGCAGGCTCGCGCCCACCGACGCGCGCGTCCTGCACATGCTGGCCGACGCGGGCGACATCCACCTGGGCCTGCCGGACCTGCTGACCACCCGACGCGAACTCGACCGGCTCGGCGGCTGGGACGGACCGCACGCCACCGAACCCCTGGAGACGGCGGTCCAGCCGCCCCGCCCGGCCGCGGGCGAGGCCGTCCTCGCCGGCCACCGGCTGCTGCTCGACCTGGGCCGTCTCCAGGAGGGCGACGACGCGCTCGCCGGGACGCGGCACGCGGCGGTGGCCCGGCTCTCGGCGGCCACCGCGGCCGAGGTCGGCGTCAAGGACGGCGACGCGCTCGCCGTCACCGGCGCCACCGGACGCACCGAACTCCCGCTCCAGGTCACGCACATGCCGGACCGCGTGGTGTGGCTGCCCCTGAACTCCGTGGGCGGCGGCGTCGCGGCCGACACGGGCGCGCGCCCCGGCGAGCTCGTGAAGATCGGCCCCGCTGTCCGCGTCGAGCCCGCCCAGGGCGCCCAGGAGGTGCAGTCATGACGCCGCTCGCCGCCGAAGACCTCTCCATGTTCGGGCGCGACCCCTGGTGGCTGATCGCCCTCAAGGCGGTCTTCTGCTTCGCGTTCCTGATGCTGACCGTGCTGTTCTCCATCGTGTGGGAGCGCAAGGTCGTCGCCTGGATGCAGCTGCGCATCGGCCCGAACCGGCACGGCCCCTGGGGCATGCTGCAGTCCCTCGCGGACGGCATCAAGCTGATGCTCAAGGAAGACCTGATCGTCAAGCGCGCGGACAAGGTCGTCTACGTCCTCGCTCCGATCGTCGCCGCCATTCCCGCCTTCATGGCGATCGCGGTGATCCCCTTCGGGCCCGCGGGCAACGAGGTCTCGATCTTCGGGCACCGCACCACGATGCAGCTCACCGACCTGCCGATCGCGATGCTCTACGTCCTCGCGGTCGCGTCGGTCGGCATCTACGGCATCGTGCTCGCGGGTTGGAGTTCCGGATCCACCTATCCGCTGCTCGGCGGCCTGCGCTCGTGCGCGCAGATGATCTCGTACGAGATCGCGATGGGCGCGGCGTTCGCGTCGGTGTTCCTGTACTCCGGGTCGATGTCGACGTCGACGATCGTGGAGGCACAGCAGGAGCGCTGGTACGTGGTGCTGCTTCCCGTGTCGTTCCTGATCTACATCGTGACGATGGTCGGCGAGACCAACCGCGCGCCGTTCGACATGCCGGAGTCCGAGGGCGACCTCGTCGGCGGGTTCAACACCGAGTACTCGTCGATCAAGTTCGCGATGTTCATGCTCGCCGAGTACGTCAACATGGTGACCGTATCGGCCGTGTCCGTGACGCTCTTCCTCGGCGGCTGGCGGGCGCCCTGGCCCATCAGCACCTTCTGGGAGGGCGCCAACCACGGCTGGTGGCCGATGGCCTGGTTCGTGCTCAAGGTGCAGCTGCTGCTGTTCTTCTTCATCTGGCTGCGCGGCACGCTGCCCCGCGTCCGCTACGACCAGCTGATGAAGCTCGGCTGGAAGGTCCTCATCCCGGTCTCGGTGGTCTGGCTGATGCTCGTCGCCACCGTCCGCGCCCTGCGCAACGAGGACTACGACTTCGCGGAAATCGCACTCTACGTAGGCGGCGGAGTCATCGCGCTGCTGCTGCTCTCCTTCGTCGTCGACCTCTTCCGCGACCGGCGCGAGAAGGAGGAGGCGGCGACGGCCCCGGTTCCCGAGGGCGCCTTCGACCCGATGGCCGGCGGCTATCCGGTGCCGCCGCTGCCGGGGCAGACCTTGCCGCCCGTGCCGCGGCGACGGCCTCGAGGGGGGTCCCCCCGCGCGAGCGGAGCCGAGCGTGGGGGAGAGCGGGAGTTGATTGTCAGTGGTGGGCCAGATACTCAAAGTGACGGAAAGGAGGCGTCCGATGGCTGAGCAGTCGAACGAGCCGGAGCGGCGGCAGCAGCCGCGGCTGCCCGAGCAGCAGGGAGCGGCGGAAGCGCAGCAGGCGAACCAGTCGAACCAGGGGTTCCAGAACCCGGTCGCGGGCTTCGGCGTGACCTTCAAGGCCATGTTCAAGAAGCGGCTGACCGAGCAGTATCCGGAGCAGCAGAAGACCACCGCTCCCCGCTTCCACGGCAGGCACCAGCTCAACCGCCATCCGGACGGCCTGGAGAAGTGCGTCGGCTGCGAGCTGTGCGCCTGGGCCTGCCCGGCGGACGCGATCTACGTGGAGGGCGCGGACAACACGGAGGAGGAGCGCTACTCCCCGGGCGAGCGGTACGGCCGGGTGTACCAGATCAACTACGCCCGCTGCATCCTCTGCGGCCTGTGCATCGAGGCGTGCCCCACGCGCGCGCTGACGATGACGAACGAGTTCGAGCTCGCCGACAGCAGCCGCGAGAACCTGATCTACACCAAGGAGCAGCTGCTCGCGGGCCTCGAAGAGGGCATGGTCGACGCACCGCACGCGATCTACCCCGGCACGGACGAGGGGGACTACTACCGCGGCCTGGTGACGCAGGCCGCGCCCGGCACGGAGCGCCAGGTCGCCGTCTCCAAGGGCGAGCAGCCGGAGCAGGAGGTGGAGGCATGACCGCCGTCGCGGCCTACACCACCTCCACCGGCGAGGCCTTCCAGTTCTGGGTGCTCGGCACGGTCGCCGTGATCGGCGCGCTGTGCACGATCCTCATGAAGAAGGCGGTGCACAGCGCCCTCTGCCTCGCCGGGACCATGATCATCCTGGCGGTGTTCTACCTCGCCAACGGGGCGTACTTCCTGGGCATCGTCCAGATCGTCGTCTACACCGGCGCGATCATGATGCTGTTCCTGTTCGTGGTCATGCTCGTCGGCGTCACCGCCGCCGACTCCCTGAAGGAGACCATCAAGGGCCAGCGCTGGCTGGCCCTGATGTGCGGACTCGGCTTCGCCGTCCTGCTGTTCGCCGGGATCGGGAACGCCTCGCTCGGAGACTTCAAGGGCACCGCCAAGGCCAACGAGGGCGGCAACGTGGAGGGCCTCGCGTCCCTCATCTTCACGAAGTACGTCTTCGCCTTCGAGATCACCGGCGCCCTCCTGATCACCGCGACCGTCGGCGCGATGATGCTCACGCACCGCGAGCGCACGGAGCGCGCCAAGACGCAGCGCGAGCTCGCCGAGCAGCGCGTGCGCGAGGGCAAGCACCTGCCGCCGCTGCCGGCCCCGGGCGTCTACGCCCGGCACAACGCCGTGGACATCGCGGGCCTGCTCCCGGACGGCACGCCGTCGGAGCTCACGGTCAACAGGACGCTGCGGGAGCGCGGCCAGATCCGCGACGTGTCCAGCGAGGCCCTGGAGGACCTGCGGGCCCTGGAGCAGCGCTCCACCGACCGCCTGGAGCGGCCCGATCTGCGCCGCACCGACATCGGGCGCAACGGGAACGGCAACGGCACCCGGGCCGGGCAGACCGAGGAGGCGTCGAAGTGAATCCGGTCAACTACCTGTACCTGGCGGCCCTGTTGTTCGCCATCGGCGCCACCGGAGTCCTGATCAGGCGGAACGCGATCGTGGTCTTCATGGGCATCGAGCTGATGCTCAACGCGTGCAACCTGGCGTTCGTCGCCTTCTCCCGGCTCCACGGCAACCTGGACGGCCAGATCATCGCCTTCTTCACGATGGTGGTGGCCGCGGCCGAGGTCGTGGTCGGGCTCGCCATCATCATCTCGCTGTTCCGCTCCCGCCACTCGGCTTCGGTCGACGACGCCAGCCTGATGAAGCTGTAAGGGGTCGCTGAATCGTGGAGAAATTCATCGCGCTGCTCATCGCGGCGCCCCTGCTCGGAGCGGCCGTGCTGCTGTGCGGCGGGCGGTTGCTCGACCGCGTGGGCCACTGGATCGGCACGCTGCTCGCGGCCTTCTCGTTCGTCATCGGCCTGGCGCTCTTCGTCGACATGCAGGCCAAGAGCACCGACGAACGGGCCCTGTACCAGCACCTGTTCAGCTGGATCCCCGTCGAGGGCTTCCAGGCGGACGTCGCCTTCCAGCTCGACCAGCTGTCAATGACGTTCGTCCTGCTGATCACCGGCGTCGGCACGCTGATCCACCTGTACTCGATCGGGTACATGGAGCACGACGAGCGCCGCCGCTTCTTCGGCTATCTGAACCTGTTCCTCGCGGCGATGCTCCTGCTCGTCCTCGCCGACAACTACCTGCTCCTGTACGTCGGCTGGGAGGGCGTCGGCCTCGCCTCGTACCTCCTGATCGGCTTCTGGCAGCACAAGCCCAGCGCGGCCACCGCGGCGAAGAAGGCCTTCCTGGTCAACCGCGTCGGCGACATGGGCCTGTCCATCGCGATCATGCTGATGTTCACCACCTTCGGGACGTTCGCCTTCGGTGACGTCCTGGAGTCCACGGGGGAGACGAGCGAGGGCAAGCTCACGGCGATCGGCCTGATGCTGCTGCTCGCGGCGTGCGGCAAGTCCGCGCAGGTGCCGCTGCAGTCCTGGCTCGGGGACGCGATGGAGGGCCCGACGCCCGTCTCGGCCCTGATCCACGCGGCGACGATGGTGACCGCGGGCGTGTATCTGATCGTGCGCTCCGGCGAGATCTTCAACGCCGCGCCGGACGCGCAGCTGGCCGTGACCGTGGTGGGCGCGGTGACGCTGCTCTTCGGTGCGATCGTCGGTTGCGCGAAGGACGACATCAAGAAGGCCCTCGCCGGCTCCACGATGTCGCAGATCGGCTACATGATCCTGGCCGCGGGCCTCGGCCCCGTCGGCTACGTCTTCGCGATCATGCACCTGGTGACGCACGGCTTCTTCAAGGCCGGGCTCTTCCTCGGCGCCGGTTCGGTCATGCACGGCATGAACGACGAGGTGGACATGCGGAAGTACGGCGGCCTCAGGAAGTACATGCCGGTGACCTTCGTGACGTTCGGGCTCGGCTATCTGGCCATCATCGGCTTCCCCGGTCTGTCCGGCTTCTTCTCCAAGGACAAGATCATCGAGGCGGCGTTCGCCAAGGGCGGCACGGAGGGCTGGATCCTCGGCTCGGTGGCGCTGCTCGGCGCGGCCATCACGGCGTACTACATGACGCGCGTGATGCTCCTGACCTTCTTCGGGGAGAAGCGCTGGCAGCCCGACGCTGAGGGCAACGAGCCGCACCCGCACGAGTCGCCCAAGTCCATGACGATCCCGATGATCCTGCTCGCCTTCGGGTCGGTGTTCGCCGGCGGGTTCTTCAGCATCGGCGACCGCTTCATGCACTGGCTGGAGCCGGTCACGGAGCACGACCACGGCGACTCCCCGCTCAGCGCGGCCACGGTCACCGGCGCCACCATGGTGGTCCTGGTCATCGGCGTGGCCCTGGCCTGGCTGCAGTACGGCCGCAGGCCGGTCCCGGTCGTCGCCCCGCGCGGCTCCCTCGTCACCCGTGCGGCCCGCCGCGACCTGCTCCAGGACGACTTCAACCACGTGGTCCTCGTGCGCGGCGGCGAGCACCTCACGCGCTCCCTGGTGTACGTCGACCACACCCTGGTCGACGGCGTGGTCAACGGCACGGCGGCCTCGGTCGGCGGGCTCTCGGGGCGCCTTCGCAAGCTCCAGAACGGCTACGCCCGTAGTTACGCGGTCTCGATGTTCGGGGGCGCGGCGCTCCTCATCGCCGCGACCCTGCTGATGAGGGCGGTCTGATACCGATGTCCTTTCCTCTGCTGACAGCGACGGCGGCCCTGCCCGCGGTCGGCGCGATCGCCACGGCGGCCGTTCCCGCCGCCCGGCGGACCGCTGCCAAGTGGCTCGCACTGCTCGTCTCGGTCGCCACGCTCGCCCTCGCCGTGGCCGTGTTCGTGCGGTTCGACCCGGACGGCGACCGCTACCAACTGACCGAATCGCACGCCTGGATCAAGGACTTCGGGGTGCGGTACGAGCTCGGTGTGGACGGCATCGCCGTCGCTCTCATCGCGCTCACCGCCCTCCTGATCCCCTTCATCATCCTGGCGGGCTGGCACGACGCCGATCCCCTGGAGACGAAGTCCTCGCGCTGGCGCCCGACTCAGGGCTTCTTCGCCCTGATCCTCGGCGTCGAGGCGATGGTGATCATCTCCTTCGAGGCCACCGACGTCTTCCTCTTCTACATCTTCTTCGAAGCCATGCTCATCCCGATGTACTTCCTCATCGGCGGCTTCGGAGACCGCGCCCACGCGGGCAGCGACGAGAACGCGTCGGCGCAGCGCTCGTACGCCGCGGTGAAGTTCCTCCTCTACAACCTCGTCGGCGGCCTGATCATGCTCGCCGCCGTGATCGGTCTCTACGTAGTGGCGGGAAACTTCTCCCTCCAGGAGATCGCCGAGGCGCGGGCGAACGGCTCGCTCGACATGGCGACGAACACCGAGCGACTGCTGTTCCTCGGCTTCTTCTTCGCCTTCGCCGTGAAGGCCCCGCTGTGGCCGCTGCACACCTGGCTGCCGAACGCGATGGGCGAGTCCACGGCCCCGGTCGCCGTGCTGATCACGGCGGTGGTCGACAAGGTCGGCACGTTCGCGATGCTGCGCTTCTGCCTCCAGCTGTTCCCGGAGGCGTCGAAGTGGGCGACGCCGGTGATCCTCGTACTGGCGCTGATCAGCATCATCTACGGTGCGCTGCTCGCCGTCGGCCAGCGCGACATCAAGCGCCTGGTGGCGTACGCGTCGATCTCGCACTTCGGGTTCATCGTCCTCGGCATCTTCGCGATGACGTCCCAGGGGCAGTCGGGCGCGACGCTCTACATGGTCAACCACGGCATCTCGACGGCCGCCCTGATGCTGGTCGCGGGCTTCTTGATCTCGCGCCGCGGCTCGCGTCTGATCGCGGACTACGGAGGGGTGCAGAAGGTCGCGCCGGTGCTCGCGGGCACCTTCCTGGTCGGCGGTCTCGCCACGCTCTCGCTGCCCGGGCTCGCGCCGTTCGTCAGTGAGTTCCTGGTCCTGGTCGGCGCGTTCGCGCGCTATCCGGCGGTCGGGATCATCGCGACGCTCGGCATCGTGCTCGCCGCGCTCTACACCCTCGTCCTCTACCAGCGGACGATGACGGGCCCGGTCAAGCCGGAGGTCTCGGCGATGCCCGACCTGCGGGTGCGCGAACTGATCGTGGTGGCCCCGCTGATCGCGCTCCTGATCGGCCTCGGCGTCTACCCGAAGCCGCTCACGGAGCTGGTGAACCCGGCGGTCAAGCACACCATGTCCGACGTACAGAAGAAGGATCCCCGGCCCGACGTGGAGGCGGCCAAGTGAGTGCGACAGCCGTCCACAGCCTGTGGACAACGGCGGCCGAGCCGATCGACAAGATCGACGCTCCGAAGATCGAGTACGGTCAGCTGGCGCCGACCCTGATCATCATCGGCGCCGCCGTCATCGGAGTGCTCATCGAAGCCTTCGTACCGCGCAAGTTCCGTTACTACGCCCAGCTGTTCGTGTCGGTCGTCGCGATCGCCGCCGCCTTCGCCGCGGTCGTCGCGCTCGCCGCCGGGGACTACGGCACCACGAAGGCGCGCATCGCGGCGATGGGCGCGATCGCGGTCGACGGCCCCGCGCTGTTCCTCCAGGGCACCATTCTGCTCGCCGGACTGGTCGCGATCTTCACGTTCGCGGAGCGGCGCCTCGACCCGGCGGCGCACGGCAACCGCGTCGACTCCTTCGTGGCGCAGGCCGGGGCCGTGCCCGGCGGGAAGGGCGAACAGGCCGCCGTGAAGGCCGGGTTCGCCACCACTGAGGTGTTTCCGCTCGCCCTGTTCGCGATCGGCGGCATGCTCGTCTTCCCGTCGGCGAACGACCTCCTGACGCTCTTCATCGCCCTCGAGGTCTTCTCGCTCCCGCTCTACCTGCTGTGCGCCCTCGCCCGCCGCAAGCGGCTCATGTCGCAGGAAGCGGCCGTGAAGTACTTCCTGCTCGGCGCCTTCGCCTCCGCGTTCACGCTGTTCGGCATCGCGCTCCTGTACGGGTACGCGGGCTCGGTGTCGTACGCCACGATCGCGCAGGTCGTCGACGGCACCGTCGAGACGGTCGACCCGGCGCTCGCGGACACCATGGGCAACGACGCGCTGCTCCTGATCGGCGCCGCGATGGTCGTGATGGGCCTGCTGTTCAAGGTCGGCGCGATCCCCTTCCACATGTGGACGCCCGACGTCTACCAGGGCGCGCCCACGCCCGTCACCGGCTTCATGGCGGCGGCGACGAAGGTGGCCGCGTTCGGCGCGCTCCTGCGCCTGCTGTACGTGGTCCTGCCCGGCCTGCGCTGGGACTGGCGGCCGGTGATGTGGGGCATCGCGGCGCTCACCATGCTCGGCGGCGCGATCGTCGCGATCACCCAGACCGACATCAAGCGGCTCCTCGCGTACTCGTCGATCGCGCACGCCGGCTTCATCCTCGCCGGTGTCATCGCGACCTCGGAGGACGGCGTCTCGTCGGTGCTCTTCTACCTGGGCGCGTACTCGTTCGTGACCATCGGGGCGTTCGCGGTCGTGACCCTGGTGCGGGACGCGGGCGGCGAGGCGACGCACCTGTCGAAGTGGGCGGGGCTCGGGCGCCGCTCACCGCTGGTCGCCGCGGTGTTCGCGGTCTTCCTCCTCGCCTTCGCGGGCATCCCGCTGACCTCGGGGTTCGCCGGGAAGTTCGCGGTGTTCAAGGCGGCGGCCGAGGGCGGGGCGGGTGCCCTCGTGGTGGTCGGTGTGATCTCGTCGGCGATCGCGGCGTTCTTCTACATCCGCGTGATCGTCCTGATGTTCTTCAGCGAGCCGAAGGCGGACGGCCCGTCGGTCGCCGTGCCGTCGCCGCTGACGACGACGGCCATCGGGATCGGCGTCGCGGTGACGCTGGTGCTCGGTGTGGCGCCGCAGTACTTCCTGGACCTGGCGGGACAGGCGGGCGTGTTCGTCCGCTGACCCGGCCGCGCCTCGCGCAGGGCCCCGGCTCCCCTCGGGAGGGCCGGGGCCCTGCGCGTACGCCGGGGAGCTAGGCCTTGGGGCACCGCACCGCGGGGTTCCACGGGGAGAAGACCCCGGTGGGGTTCTCCTCGTAGATCCAGGCGTGCAGGTCGTAGTGGACCGGCTGGCCCGGGAAGTGGCCGTCCATCGGGCCGTCGAAGGGCACCCCGAAGAGCGAGGGCCGGTCGTCGTCCGTCGTCTTGTCCCCGTCGGCGTCGTTGACGATCCACTCGACGGCGACGAGCTCGCGCTTTCCGTCCTTCGCCGGGGCGTACAGCAGCGCGGCGGGCTTCGCCGGGTCCACGGAGCCTATGTTCTTGGCGTTGACGTAGTGGTAGCCCATGCCGCCGAGCTCCGGGTCGGCGGCGCACTCGTCGGTGCGGGCGAACCCGTCCTGGACCGCGAGCGGCTCGTAGGCGTACTTCGCGGTGGCGGCGTACGTCTTGCTGAGACCGGTCCACTTGGCGATCACGGCCGCCGCGTCCGGGGGGAGGGGCGGCGGGGGCGCGGCCTGGGCGGGCGCGGCGGACAGGGCCAGACAGGACGCCGCCGCGAGCGCGAGGGCGGCCTGAACGGTGGGGCGAACGGACATCTGGGGGCTCCTAGAGGGAGGGAAGGGGCGCGCGCAGCGGCGCCGCGCCCGTCAGCGGGTCCCCCCGTCCCGCGCAAGGAGCATGGCCCGCGGCGCACCGGGCCGCCACGGCGACTGGGCCATTGGACTGATCGTGGGCGGGGCGCGTCGGCCCCGGACGGGCCTGTGGATAACTCCGTGCCTGTCGGCGCCGACGCCTATCGTGGTGGGAGTGAGACAGCGGGGCGCACGGGGGGACGGACGGGGGCCAGGACGATGGGCGTGACGGGCGGTACGGGTGTGATGACGGAAGCGGACGCGGGAGCGGCCGGTGCGGGCGGCGGTGTCCGGTCGGGCGGGAGCGAGGCCCTGGCCACGCTGCACCGGATCTTCGGGTACGAGTCGTTCCGCGGCGACCAGGAAGCGATCATCGAGCATGTGGTGGCGGGCGGCGACGCGGTCGTGCTCATGCCCACCGGCGGCGGCAAGTCGCTGTGCTACCAGATCCCGGCCCTGGTCAGACCCGGTACGGGCGTCGTGGTCTCGCCGCTGATCGCGCTGATGCAGGACCAGGTGGACGCGCTGCGGGCGCTCGGCGTGCGCGCGGGCTTCATCAATTCGACGCAGGACTTCGACGAGCGCCGCGTGGTCGAGGCGGAGCTCCTCGCCGGCGAGCTCGACGTGCTGTACCTGGCGCCGGAGCGGCTGCGCCTGGACACCACGCTCGACCTGCTGTCCCGGGCCAAGATCTCCGTCTTCGCGATCGACGAGGCGCACTGCGTGGCCCAGTGGGGCCACGACTTCCGGCCGGACTACCTGGCGCTCTCCGTCCTCGGCGAGCGCTGGCCGGACGTGCCGCGCCTCGCCCTGACGGCGACGGCCACGGACGCCACGCACCGGGAGATCACGCAGCGCCTCGGCATGCCGGACGCCCGGCACTTCGTGGCGAGCTTCGACCGGCCGAACATCCAGTACCGGATCGTGCCCAAGTCCGACCCGAAGAAGCAGCTCCTCACCTTCCTGAAGGAGGAGCACGACGGCGACGCGGGCATCGTCTACTGCCTCTCGCGCAAGTCGGTGGAGCAGACCGCCGAGTTCCTGTGCGCCCACGGCGTCGAGGCCGTGCCGTACCACGCGGGCCTGGACGGCGGCACCCGCGCGCGGCACCAGTCGCGCTTCCTGCGCGAGGACGGCCTGGTCGTGGTCGCCACGATCGCCTTCGGCATGGGCATCGACAAGCCGGACGTCCGCTTCGTGGCCCACCTGGACCTGCCCAAGTCGGTGGAGGGGTACTACCAGGAGACGGGCCGCGCGGGCCGCGACGGACTGCCGTCGACGGCCTGGATGGCGTACGGCCTCCAGGACGTCGTCCAGCAGCGGAAGCTGATCCAGGGCAGCGAGGGCGACGAGGCGTTCCGGCGCCGCGCGGCCGCCCATCTGGACGCGATGCTCGCGCTGTGCGAGACGGTCCAGTGCCGCCGCGCCCAGCTCCTGACGTACTTCGGCCAGGACCCGACGGAGTCCTCGTGCGGGAACTGCGACTCGTGCCTGACCCCGCCGGAGACCTGGGACGGCACGGTCGCCGCGCAGAAGGTGCTGTCCACGGTGGTGCGCCTGAAGCGCGAGCGCGGCCAGAAGTTCGGCACGGGCCAGATCGTGGACATCCTGCTCGGCCGCAAGACGGCCAAGGTCATCAAGTTCGACCACGACCAGCTGTCCGTCTACGGCATCGGCGAGGAGCTGAACGAGGCCGAATGGCGGGGCGTGGTCCGGCAGTTGCTGGCCCAGGGGCTGCTCGCGGTCGAGGGGGAGTACAGCACGCTGGTGCTGACCGACGACAGCGGTTCGGTGCTCAACCGGCAGCGGGACGTGCCGCTGCGCAAGGAGCCGAAGAAGCCCGCCGGTTCCGCGCGGTCCGCTCCGCGGGGTGAGCGGAAGGCGCGGGCCGCTGCCGCGGTGGCGGAGCTGCCGGAGGAGGCGGCGCCCCTCTTCGAGGCGCTGCGGGCGTGGCGGGCCGCGCAGGCTCGGGAGCAGGGGGTTCCGGCGTACGTCATCTTTCATGACGCGACGCTTCGGGAGATTGCGGTGGCGCGGCCGGCGTCCGTTGACGAGTTGGGTGGGATCAGCGGGGTCGGGGAGAAGAAGTTGGCGACTTATGGGGAGGGTGTGTTGGGGGTGGTGGCGGAGCTGGGGGTGTAGGCCCTCGCGGTGCGCCCCAGACCCGCCCCTTCCCGAACCAGGGGGGCTCCGCCCCCCTGGACCCCCCTTTCATC